>SLFH01000083.1 GCA_007124345.1 Phycisphaerales bacterium
CGGACCGGCAGCTCGTCGCCCTCCGGCGCGGGTTCTTCGCGTGAAGCGGCGGCCCGCCGCGAGCTCCTGGCCGCCTGCGCCGGCCTGATCCGCTCGGGCTCCTCCATCTCCATCGTTTCCTCTGCGGCTTCCTCGAAAATGTCCGCCGCCTGGATACGCAGTGCCGAAGCGAGCTCGCCCGAGCCGATCATCCGCACCGCGTCGAGCATCGTCACATCGCGCACATACGCGACGCGCGGACGCCGCGAGGCGACATCGATCACCGCCTCGAGCACCACCCGCGACTGCAGCGGCGTCTCTATGTCACGGTCGTCTTCGGCGGACGCATCGAGCGGCAGGAAGCCCGCCTCGACGCGCACACGCCACTGGAGCGAGCGGAACGACAGATGGTCGATCGCCTGCCCGAACGAATCGGTCGAAAGAAGCTGACGCTCGGCCAACCAGACAACGCTCAGGCGGTCGTCATCCGACAGATTCTCGCGTTCGGCAACGATCGACTCCGCCGAGGCCTCGTCGATCCCCGGCAGCGAGGCGAGCACGCGCGCGTCGGCCCGCACGATGTCGACGCGCCCGGGCCTGAACTCGTCGTCGGATGTGGTGATCGAGTCGAGCACGATCTTCCAGATGGGCCAAGCGCCGGGGATGCGCGCGGAAAGCTCCTGCACGACCATCCGATCGCTGGTGAACGCGCCCTGCGATCGGATCAGGGTCCCGACGGCGCGGGCTCCCTCGGCGTTGAAGCGTCGCGTCAGCGCCCGCTCAAGCCTCGACGACCACGGCAGGTTGAGGTTGATTCGTCGCGTACCAAGGTGCTCGGAACTCTCGATGCCCGTCTGCACATTGGGCTCGAAGCTGTAGACGGTGAGGAGGAAAAGGAGGCCGTCGGCGTCGTCGGCAAAGAAGAGGTCTGCAGGGTCTTCCTCGCCCCCGATGCCGCGGAGGTCCTGCCCGCCGCTGCCGTAGAGCAACTCGGCGTCGACGCCGGGCACGCCCGCGAGCTCGGCAACGCTCTGGTACGGGCCGAGGCTGTCGCGCCTTGCCACGATGCGCTGGGCGAGGGCTTCGTCGACGCCGGGGAGGGAGGCGAGCATCTCGGGCGAGGCGGAGTTCAGATCGAGACGGGCGGACTCGGAGATTGCGACTCGGTCGCCCACGATCGGGATGAACCGGACCACGCCGATGCGTCCGCCCGGCCCGCCCTCAATGGTCCAACGTTCGGTGAGTTCCGGCTCGCCGCCGGCGAGGAGCCGGTCGCGCTGCGAGGCGAGCTCGGCCATCGCGCCCTCGATGCCCGACCACGCCAGCGCCCGGGCGGCGTCGACGCGGACCGAAGCGTCGGCGCTTCCTCGCGTCGCCTGCACGCCGAGCAAGAGGGTCGAGCTGATGTACGCGCCGATGCCGATGAGCAGGAGGACGCCGAAGAGGATGACGCCGCGGCGGTCGGACGACCGTCCGGCTCTTCTCCGTCCCGAAGGGACGGCGGAATGTAGCCACGGGTGGAGGCGTGCGCAGCACGCCGCAACCCGTGGAGAGCGATGGAGAGAGTCTGTCCGCCCTGAAGGGGCGGAGGATTCACCGGCCACTCGAGTTCCTTCGCCCCTCCGGGGCGATGTTCCATTGGGCGCGGCAATCCACGGGTTGCGCTTTGTCCGACGCTTCGCGTCGGCCTGCGCTCCACCCGTGGCTACAGCCTTGCGCCCCTTCGGGGCTTGGCGACTGGTCGATCGTGGATCTGCAGCACAGGAGCCCTCTGCGCGACGCGTCGAATTGGCGCGGTTGAACAGCCTCATGCGTCGCCCTCCGCCGCGTCGGGGATGGCGATGATGCGGAGGCGGTCGGGCCGGCGTGTCGGGGGCGGGCGCTCCTCGACCGGCATGCCGTCGAACACGGGTTCGCGGGGCTGGCCGTTCTCAAACCAGACGGCGATCTCAACGGCGACCGGCAGCCGGCCCGTCTGCGCCGTGTTGAACTCGCTCCGCCAACCGCTGCCGTCGTGGTAGCGCAGCCGAAGGCG
This sequence comes from Phycisphaerales bacterium, assembly GCA_007124345.1. Lineage (GTDB taxonomy): Bacteria > Planctomycetota > Phycisphaerae > Phycisphaerales > UBA1924 > SLFH01. Next base: position 2,015 of record SLFH01000083.1, read on the forward strand.
TCGCACGCCCGCGGCGATGATCTGGGGCTGCGTTCCCGCGCTGGCGAGTGAGGCGTCGCGTGCCGAAGCGCGGACGCGCCCGCTTTCAGAAGAGAACCGGAGCTCGAGTCGCTGCAGGTCGCCCGGCGCGAGCAGCCCGCGGGCGGGGTCGGGGACGGTCACCGATCGGCAGAGCACCACGATGGATTCCTGTGTGCCGTCGATGCCGGGTTCTTCGCCCGGGCCGGCGACCATCGTTGTCGAGAGCGCCCGCTCAAGGGCTTCGACCATCCGGTTGCCGGAGTCGAACCGCTCGGCCGAGATCAGCAGGCGGTCTCGCCCGCTCATGAGGTCGCCGATGAAGTTGCCGATGCCGATCGCCAGGGCGGCCCCGATGCCGATCGCCAGCAGGACCTCCAGCAGGGTCATGGCTCGCCTGCGGCTTGGCCGGTGCGTGATGGAAGGCCGCGCGTTCATCGGCCCATCCCGTTTCTGTTTCGGCGGGGCGAGCCTCGTTCGGCCTCGCCGACCAGGGCGTCGATGTCGCCCGCGGTGTCTTCGGGGGCGTCGCGCAGACGGACCAGTCGCTTCAGCGTGGCCTCGGGAAGCGAATCGTCGGCGGCATCGGCCCGCCTGACCTCGACAATCACGCTCGATAGCCCGTTGAAGCTCGAAGGTTCTGTGTTGACCGAGAGCACCCAGCCGGAGGTGCGGACAGGCCCGGTGGTGCTCCTGCCTGCGGGCAGATCGTCGGCGCTGACGAGGCGGTCGCCCTCCCAGACCGTTTCGTCCTCGTCCCACGCGACGGGCTCGCCCGAGAGTGTCTGCGGCGTGGAGATGCCGGCCTGGATCTTGGCCATGGCGCTGCGCGCGATGTCCGAGGCGGCGATCTCCCGCTCGGCCCGGATCGCGCTGTCGACCCCAAGGGTCATCGCGTTGGTGATGGCCAGCCCAGCGCCCACAAAGAGCGCGACCGCGACCATCAGTTCCAGTAGGACAATGCCGGCACGACGGGTCATGGCGGGTCCCCCAGCCAGTCGCCCCACTCGTCGGCGTCGGGGCCGGGACCGTCCCGCCTTTCGTCCTCGCGCTCTTGCTCTGACAGGTCGTCGGATTCTCCGTCGTCCTGCGGGCCGGCCCACACCCCGATACGAATGAGCGTGCGTGCGCCCGACGGCGCGACGATCACGAACGACTCGGGGGCGATCGCTGAGCCGTCGGGGAGGAACGCCCCGAGCAGTTCCGGCTCTGGCGCCTGCTCTTGCGTGAACGGGGTGGGCGTGGGCACGAAGGCGTCGTCGGCGGCCGCGACGCGATCGAACTCGGCAGCGTCGCCGTCTCCACGCTCGATCAGGAACCGCTCGGGGAGGGTGAGGACGATGCGCCCGAGGGCCATGGCGTCTTCTGCGGGCTTGAGGCGCAGCGCGATGCGTCCGCCCTCCTCTGTCGCCGCAGAGAGGAGGAGCGGGCGCCCTTCACGCCGCGCGTCGAGCCTGGCGGTGTTGATGGCCGCGTTGACCTGCGCGACGGTTTCCTGTTCGCGGGTGGTGCGGAGGCGGTCAAAGACGATGGGCGAGACGATCGCCGCCATCGCGGCGATGAGGCCGACGACGATGAGCAGCTCGATGATCGTAAAGCCCGGTCTGCGCATGGTGCTCCTGCACGGGAAGTCTCGTTGAAGCCCTGAGAGGATCAGTTGCCGCCGAGAAGGCCGCCGCCGAGGTCGCCCCCGCCGAAGGGGTCGTCTTCGCCGGTGCCTCGGAAGTCGAAGACGACTTCGATGTCGTCGTCGGTGTCTTCCTCGCGGTCGGGGCCTCTGGAGGCGATGCGGAAGCTTGTGGCGCTGCGTTCCTCGTAGATCCACTCCTCGCCCCAGCGGTCTGTGGGCAGGGGCGACTGCACGAAGAGGGACCAGCGCTCCTCGTCTTCCTCGCTGGTGAGCATGGAGCGGTCCCAGAGGACGGCCAGGCCCTCCTCCTCGGTGGGGACGCGGTCGTAGGTGCGGTAGAAGTGGCTGATCGCGGTGCGGAGGGTGTTCAGGTCGGTGCGGGTGAGGTCGCGGTTGGCCTCGTCGCGTCTTGAGAAGAGCGCCACGCCGACGATCCCGCTGAGGGCGAGGATGATGGCAATGACGATGAGGACTTCGATGAGGGTGAAGCCGCGACGGGCGGCACGCCTACGCCGGATGGATGTGGGCATTCTTTGGCTCTCCGTAACCCGTTGATTCGGGCGGGGCGGATCCGTCTGGCCCCGAGGTTAGTGAATACTACATTGGGGCGGGCGTCTTCGCAAGCCCCTGACATGTTCTTAAACACCTGCGCTCAACTGGGTCATCGGCAGGACCAGCCCGATCGCAACGACAACGACGATCGCCGCGATCGCCATGAGCATGAGCGGCTCGATCAGCCGGACGGCGGCTGTCAGGAGTCGGTCGACCCGCTTCTCGATGTTTTCCGCGAGCCCGATCAGGGCGGTGTCGAGGTTGTTGGCCGCTTCGGCGACCGAGATGATTTCGATGGTGTCGTCGGTGAAGAGCCCGCTCTCGCGGAGGGGGACGGCCAGGGCCTCGCCAGCACGCACCGCGTCGGCCGCCTTGTCGATCGCCTCTTCCAGCAGCACATTGCCCGAGGCGTCCCGGGCGGTCCGCATCGACTGGATCATCGGGACGCCGTTGGCGAGCAGCGTGCCCAGCATTCGGCAGAACCTGGCGGCGGCGATCTCGCGCGTCAGCGGGCCGATCACCGGCGCGTAGGTGCGCACGCTCGTGATCGCCCGGCGGACGCGGGGCTTCTTGGAGAAGTGCCAGATCGCTGTCACGAGCACGACGCCCACGCCGAGGGTGATCGGGCCGTAGGCGCCCACGGCGGAACTGGCGGCAAAGACGACCTGCGTCACGACCGGCAGCCCGCCCTCGATCCCGTCGAAAAGCGGTCGGAACATGGGCACGAAGAACCCGAAGATGATCGCGAGGATCGCCGAGCCGAAGACGACCAGGGCCATCGGGTAGATCATGTTGCCGAGGATCTTGCCGCGGAGTTCGGCCTGGCCGACGACGAAGCGGCCGAGGCGTTCGAGGACTTCTTCGAGGAAGCCGCCCTTCTCGCCGGCGCGGATCATCGCGACATGGACGGAGCTGAAGACGCCCCTCGCCTCCATGGCCGAGGCGAGCTCTTCGCCGTCGGAAACGGCCTCTGCAAGGGCGGCGAACTCCGCCGAGAGGCGGGGCTTTGACTTGCGGTTGCCCAGGAGCCGGAGGGATCTGAGCAGGGGGACGCCGGCGCGGAGGAGGTCGGCGAGCTGGAGGTAGGCGTCGCCCAGGGCCCGGACGGGGAGCCCGCGCCGGAGGCGCGGGCCGTCGGATGCGGGCTCGATTTTGATCGGGGTGAGCTGGCGCGTGGCGAGCTCACCGAGCAGGGCCTGCTCGGTGGCCGCCGCGACGCGCCCGGTTGTCCGGACGCCGCGCGCGTCGATGGCGGTATACCTGAACTCACCCATGAAAAGAACCCCAGCAA
>SLFH01000054.1 GCA_007124345.1 Phycisphaerales bacterium
CTCCGACTTCGTGCACGAGATGCTGCCCGTCCGCGAGGGCGGCGACATGCTCAGCTGTGTGCACTGCCACAGCGACGTCGGGCACCGCCACCGACGCTGAACCCGCCTTCTGATCCTGGAACACACGCCATGAGCGAACAACAGAAATCCAAAGCAAGTCCTCAACCCGATCGCAAGCCTGAGGCCTCCGGTGATGGCGCCGCGCCGTCGATCAGCCCCAGGCGTCAGCTGGTCGTGCTGGGCGTGGTGCTGCTGGTGGCGCTGGTCGCGACCGCCGCGCTGACCTTCACGCTCGTGACGATGTTCGAGCACAAGCAGGACGCCCGGTCTCCCTACCTGCGCATCGCCGACCTCAACGAGGTCAGCGTCGACCCGGCGCTCTGGGGGCTCAACTGGCCCCACCACTTCGAGCAGTACAAGATGACCGCGGGCGACGAGTTCTACGGCGGCTCGGAGGCGATGCCGCAGAGCAAGCTCGACCAGAGCCCGTGGCTCAAGCGTCTGTTCGCGGGGTACGCGTTCAGCATCGACTACCGCGAGGCGCGCGGGCACGCGTACATGCTGTACGACCAGGTGGTGACCGAGCGGGTGCACCAGCGCGCGCAGGCGGGGGCGTGCCTGCACTGCCACGCGTCGACGAATGTGCTCTACCGGAAGGCGGGCCTTGAGGCGATGGGCCTGCCCCACGACGAAGAGGCGCTGGCGAAAGAGTTCAACATGCCGGCGGTGATCCGCGGGTTCGAGGAGCTCAGCCGCAAGCCCTACCACGAGGTGCTGGCGATGCTGACGCAGGTTCCCGACGGGACACCCCCGGGCGAGGGCGATCCGACCTTCCCGGCGGCGCCGGTCGAGGGGTTCGACCCGTCGACGGTGCCTGAGGGCCACTTCGCGATGAGCGAGGCGCACCCGGTCAGCTGCATCGACTGCCACAGCCCCAAGACGATGGAGCTGCGGATCACGAGGCCCGGGTTCGTGCTCGGGATGCAGATGCTCGCGACGAGCGACGCGGAGGTGCACCAGATGCCGAGCGTCGATCGCTGGCGCCGGGGAAGCCGCAGCGAGCCCTACGACCCCAACCGGCTGGCGACTCGCCAGGAGATGCGTTCGTTCGTCTGCGGGCAGTGCCATGTGGAGTACTACTGCGCCACCGACGACACGCTGACCTTCCCGTGGGCACACGGGCTGAAGGCCGAGGACATGGAGCGCCACTGGGAGGAGCATGTCTTCCCCGACGGGCGTCCGTTCTTCGATTTCAAGCACGGGGAGACCGGGGCGAGGATGTTCAAGGCGCAGCACCCCGAGTTCGAGCTGTGGAACCAGGGAGTGCACGCGCGGGCGGGTGTGAGCTGCGCCGACTGCCACATGCCGTATGAACGAGTGGGCGCGATGAAGCTCTCCAACCACACCGTCCGCAGCCCGATGGAGAACATCAACAACGCCTGCCAGGTCTGCCACAACGACCCCGAATCGGAGCTCCGCGCCCGTGTCGAGACGATCCAGAGCCGGACGGTCGCGCTGAAGGAACGGGCGGCCGAAGCAATGACCGACATGCTCGACGCGATCCTCGAAGCCCGCGCTTCGGGCCGATCCGACGAGGAACTGGCCGAGGTCTTCGTCCTCCAGCGCAGGGCGATGTGGCGCCTGGACTTCATCGTCAGCGAGAACTCGCTCGGCTTCCACGCGCCGCAGGAGGCGGCGAGGATCTTGGGCGAATCCATCGACTACAGCCGCAAGGCCCAGGCCATGGCGCTGCGCTTGCGTGCGCCCGACGCCCCGCCGATCGAGGGCCTGCCGACCGAACCGATCCGTGGCATCACCGACCGCTGAACCGGTCGGACTATCTCAAAGGGGAATCCTGATGAAGCGTTCCTTCGCCGCGGCACTTCTCGTAGCCCTGCCTGCGCCCGCGCTGGCGCAGGACACCACCGACCCTCGGGAGGCGCCTCCTGAGATCGAGGCCGGCGTGCCCGACGCGATCGCCGACGCGCGGGTCGGCCTGGCGCACCGTCCGCTGGGCTGGCTGTCGGATCCCGAGGAAGAGCCGGCGGACTTTTTCGAGGCGCTGGTCGGGGGCAAGGTCCACCTGCACAACCGATTCCGGATCGAGCTGGCCGACACGACCGGGCGCGACTCCTCCACCGCCATCACCAACCGCATCCGTCTGGGTTACGAGACCAAGCCGTTCCACGGCTTCAGCGCCATGGTCGAGTTTGAGAATGTCTGGTCGCCAGACAAGGACAACTACTTCGTCCCAGCAACCGGCAGCGGCACGCCCACGCGGACCGTGGTCGCCGACCCGACCGGCACCGAGGTCAACCAGTTCTACGCCCGATTCGCCGAACGGCTCGGGGGCGTGCGACTCGATGTCCGGGCCGGGCGACAGCGCATCCTCCACGACGACCAACGCTTCATCGGCAATGTCGGGTGGCGCCAGTTCGAGCAAACCTACGACTCGGTCCGCGTGCAGACCGACCTCGGCGTCGAGGGCCTCGATCTGGAGTACGCGTATGTCTGGTTCGTGCAGCGGATCTTCGGCCCCGACGGGCCGAACTGGGACTCGGATTCGCACCTGATCCGCGCGTCGTACGAGTTCGCGCCCGAGCTCCGCGCGACGACCTTCCTGTACCTGCTCGACTTCCGCGACGACGCGCCGGCCGACTCGACCGACACCTGGGGCGTGCGCGTCAGCGGGCGCACGATCCTCGACGAGGCGGAGGACTACACGCTGCGCTACGAGGCGACCTACGCCCGCCAGAGCGGCGCGGGGCCGAACCCCATCAGCTACGACGCCGACTTCTTCGCGGTCGAGGCTGGCCTGAACAAGAAAGGGCTCGGGGGCGTGTTCGCGGGGTATCAGTTCCTCGGCAGCGACAGAGGCGAGGCGGCTTTCCGCTTCCCGCTGGGCACCAACCACGCCTTCCAGGGCTTCGCCGACAACTTCCTCGCCACGCCAAACGATGGGCTGCAAAACCTCTACGCCGGGCTGAACACCCAGCTCCCGTGGGAGGTCAACGCCTCGGCGACCTACCACCGCTTCTGGACCGACCGCGGCGGCGACGACCTCGGCTGGGAGCTCGACGGCGTCCTCAGCAAGGCGATCACGCCCAACTGGTCGGTCTTGCTCAAAGGCGCGTACTACGACGGCAGCTCCGGCGAGCCCGACACGACACGCTTCTGGATCCAGACCGAGTTCAGCTTCTGAACCGGAGACCGATCCGAGCCGTCAACCGCCGTTGCTCTCGCAGGCCCCGCCGCAGCAGGGCTTGGCCTCGACCTCTTCTTTGCACGCGCCGCCGCAGCAGGGCTTCTTCTGGAGGCGCTCCCACGCTGCATCGAACAAAAGCACCTCGCCCCCGAGAGACCCGGCGAGCGCCTCGGCCGAGGCGCGGTTCTTGAACGCCGCGACCTGCGAGGCCATGGGTGTCCGGATCCTCTCGGCGTGGACGAAGTGCGCGGACTCGGCCCTGATCGGCGCCGAACTCGCATGGTCGTGCGCCCAGCGTTCGACGATCTTCAGCTCCGGCCGCGCGGCCTCGTAGGCGGCCTGGCAGTTGAAATCGTCGAACAGCATCGGGGTCCGCCGGCCCCGCTCGTCGAGACTGACCGTCGCGGTCGCGAACCTCGCGTCGCTGATGATCATGTTGCACTCGACGCAAAGCGAGTCGCCGAGATGGACCGGGGGCGGGCCCTCGGCGGGCTCAGAGCCGCAGGAGGCCAGGAAAAAGACCGGCGCTGCCATCGCTGCGCCGAGCGTGCGCGTTGTTCCCGAGCGTTTCATGCCGGGGCCCTCCTTGAAAAGAGAACGATCGCGGCGGCGAGCGGCGTGACGATCCACGCCGCGAGCACGCCGGAAAGGATCCATGCCAACGCCCCGCCGAACTGGCGCGAGGCGTACACGCCGACCGGCCCGAGGACATCGAGCGAGGCGTTCATCGCGACGATCACGGACATCTTGAACGCCTGGAGCGGGTTGCCGACGCCGATCGCGAAGACCTCCTGCACGCGGAGCTTGAAGATCAGCGTCCCGGCCATCAGACCAAGATCGCTCAGGAAGACCAGCGCGATCCAGACGAACAGACCGAGGCCCGTCGCGATCCCCACGCGGCGCGAGAGCACCGAGATCAGCACGCCGACCGAGAGCATCGCCAGCGCCAGGGCGCAGGTGAACAGGATCAGCAACACGAACGCGCCCGCGTCGGCCCCGCCAGCCCGCCAGGCGACCACGCCCGCGCTGAGCCCGAAGCCGAGCCAGACCGAGCAGCAGAGCGCCAGCCCGAGCCCGAGGTACTTGCCCAGGATCACCTCCGTACGCGACACGGGCTGGGCGAGGATGTACAGCAGCGTCCCCCGCTCCCGCTCGCCGGCGATCGCGCCCGCCCCGGCCGTCAACGCCATCAGCGGCACGACCAGCATCACCAGGTTCAGCATGCCGGCCGCTGTCCGGCCGAAACCCGCCAGCCCGTGCGAGCCCGTCCCCGCCAGCGACATGAACGAGACGCCGATGGCCAGCACCGCGAACCCGATCGTGTAGAGCAGGAACCAGCGGCTGGCCGCCGCGTCGCGGAACTCGCGCCTCGCGATCCTCGAGATCGCGCCCGGGGGCGAGAGGCAAGCGGCTCCGCGCGGGGCGCCGGCTTCGATCGTCAGTGTGGTCATCGCTCGCTCCCGTTGGCTGCCATAGATCCGTGCAGATGCGCCGAACGCCCGGCGTGCCGGACATCGTCAAGAATCTCGAAGTTGCGGACCTCGATCGACTGCTTCGCCAGGATCGACAGAGGCACGCCCCGACGCTCGCGAGCCACGGCGACGCACAGGCCTCGACCGTTGAGGTGCACCGCGTGCCCGGCGCGTCGGAGGAGTTCGGCCGCGGCTTCCTCATCGGCCCCGCCGAGGTCCAAACGGATCGTCTGCACGGCGCCCTCTGAGGGCCAGAGCTCGGCGGGGCTGGTGTCGCTGACGAGGCCGCCCCGCTCCAGCACGAGCACGCGGTCGGCCAGCGAGATCACCTCGTCGGGCCGGTGCGAGGCGAAGATCAGCGTTTTGCCTGATGCCTTGAGTTTTCTGAGCGTCTCGACCACATCGCCCCGGCCCGCGGCGTCGAGGTTCGAGGTCGGCTCGTCGAGCACGATGATCGGCGGGTCGGCCAGCAGGGCGATCGCCAGGGCGAGTCGCTGCTTCATCCCGCCAGAAAGATCGCGGACGCGCTTGCGCTCGTGCCCGGCGAGGCCGACCTTCTCCAGCGCCGCCGAGGCCGCGCCCGGCTCCGCCCGGCGCAGCGAGGCGAAGAACGCCATCGAGGCGGCGAGCTTCGCGTCGTCGTGGAATGCGAGCTCCTGGGGCACATAGCCGATGCGCGAGCGGGCGAGCTTGCCCCGCCTGCGCACATCGATCCCGTCGATCGTGATCCGGCCCCCGAAACGGATCACGCCGAGC
>SLFH01000270.1 GCA_007124345.1 Phycisphaerales bacterium
CAACCCGTCGTCGAGGTCCGACGGCCCATCATACGCCAGGAGGGTCACATCGTGACCGCGCTCACGCATAAGGCGTGCGAGCTGCGCCGCCTGTAGCTCGGCGCCGCCGCGACCGAGCGCCCCCACGAGGTAAAGGAGCCTCATGCCCTGGCCCCCGTGGCGCTCGCTGCCCAAGCACTCACGAGCTTCGCCGCGCTGGCGCTCGCTGCGAAGCGGGCCTCAACGTGCGCTCGTGCCCGCGCCCTCAACTCGTCCACGCGTGTCCCGCCGTCAAGCGCCGCGGCGAGTGCGTCAGCGGCACCGCCCACGTCGTCCGCGTCGATCACGACACCTGAACGCCCGTGCTCCAGGAGCTCCTCGATGCCGGGGGTGCGGGACACCACGCAAAGGGCCTCACACGCCATAGCCTCCTTGACCACGTTCGGCAACCGCTCGTCGGGCTTGCTCGAGAGCAACACGAACGCTTCTGCCTCGGCCAATGCTGTGATCACCGCGTCATGCGCCACGTGCCCGGCGAAGCGCACCACGTGACCGACACCAAGTACCATCGCCGCCGCCTCAAGGGCGGGTCGCTCCGGACCATCGCCGAGCACTGTGAGCGTGACCCCTGGCAGCCGATCAAACAAGAGTGCAAACGCGCGCAGGACACGGTCGGTCCCCTTCGACGTGATGAGCCGGCCCGCCGTGACCACGCGTCCGGGCACGCGCCCATCTACTCGCTGTCGCACCGCATCGATGGCGGGCAGATCGATGCCGCGGTAGACTACCCGCACGCGTTCGCGCTCAATGCCAAGGGCCTCGATGGCGCTCGTGTTGGCCAAGGCATGCGTCCAAACATACGCCGCCTTACGTGCGACAATCTTGCTTGGCCCGTAGGCGCGGTGCAGGTCGTACGCGCCCAGGAAGAATGACACTGGCTGACTCGTCTCGAAGCGCTGCAGCAACGCGCCGAGCAGTGCCGGGTAGTGCCCCCAGAACAGGTGCACAACGTCGTAGCGCCCCTGTCGGATCTCGGCATCGATGCGCAGCACGATTGGAAGCAGCGCTAAGCTCTTGAGGCGCTCCCTCGCCGGGCGTACGTGCCGCACCACGAGGGAAATCAGGTAGAGCACCCGCCGCGGCGCAAGTACGCCGTCGAGCAACCCACGCAGCGTGCGCGCCAGGTTCAGGTGCCGTGTTCGCACGTGCTCGACCCTCCGCTCGCGCACCATCGTGGCGTGGCGCGGATGCTCGGGCCGCAGCCCGAACACGTCGACCTCGACCCCGTGCTCGCGAAGCGCCCGCACCTCAACGGCTGCGAACGTCTCGGACGGCGCCGGGAACTGCATGGTCACGTAAGCCACCCTCATGGCACCACACACGCGGGGGCGCCGACCACGCCGCGCAGTCGGGTCACGACACAGCCAATATCCTCGCGCCATATCCTCTCGGTGTAGAGAAGCGACGTCGACGGAGGGAATGGAGCAATCCGCGAGCACCAACGCGCATCGGCCGACAGGACGTCGACGAAGAACCACGCCTCCTCGACGCCGCGCGGCTCGAACACCACCGTGTCACGAGGCCTACCAAGATACGGAGACACCTTGCTCACGTCACGACCTGTTCATCGAAGCTCGCCGAACGCATCGCCGACGAACACACCTGGACACCTTCGAGGTTACTCCGAACGCCCGGCCCGGACATATCGGTCATGGCGGGCCAGCTTCGCCGCCAAAGCCACCCCGCGCATTGGCCACGGACCGAGCGATCGAAGGCACGCGGACCTGTCGCAACGCGGCGCCAGCGAGGCCTCGGTCGTACCTCACTGAGGCAATCGAGCAGCGTTCGGACACCGTGGACGTTCACGCTCCGATGCAGCGGGTACTGCTCGGTTCCCAAGCCGAACATCGCCTCGCTGCCACATAGCGCATGCCCACCCGACATGATGTCCGGAGGCGTGCTGGACTCCGTTCGACACGCCTTACGTTCACCCTCGCGCACGGTGCCGCCCCTGCCCAAAAGGCTTATCACGCGTGAGGCCCCCTGGCACCCGGTCTGGGCGCCGAGTCGCTGGTGGTGGCTTCGCGCACATCGGTGTCGTCACCGTAGCCGTAGCCGTGCCCGTAGCCGTCACGTCGTGGATCACCACGCCGTGACACCATGTTGGCCACCACCCCGAGTACGGGGACGTTCGCGCGTCGCAGCAACTGGAGGGAACGGTATACTGAACGGCGGTTCGCTTCACGCATGCTCACGACCAGGATGGCGGCCGAAGCAATCGGTGCCATGGACAGGGTGTCAGCGACGACCAAGAGCGGCGCGCTGTCGAGGATGATGACGTCGTAGTCAGCCTTGACGTTGTCGAGCAGAGACGGCAATCGATTGCCCAACAACTCGGCTGGTTCAGCAACGGCCTCGAACGAAGGGTACACGTCCAAGGCCCCACGAGCGACGCTCACGTGTGCTGCCGGCTGGACGACGTCTGCCGAAAGGGCATCACGAAGGCTCACCGTGCCAGCAGGGTCGAGTTGGTACTCGGCCGCGATCATCGGTCGCCTGAGGTCCGCGTCCACCAGGAGCGTCTTGTACCCTTGCGCGGCAAAGCTCTCGGCCAACGTGATGGCCACGGAGGTCTTGCCATGGTTCGCCCCGTAGCCCGACACCAATATCACCTTGGGGTGCACGTCCGCGAGATCGAACATGAGGTTCATCCGGAGGTACGAGGCGGCCTCGCGCGATAGGCGCCGCTCACGACTTCGACTGAAGGGGAACTCCGTCAAAATCGGCACACCCGATACCGCGGCCAAAGCATCGACGCTCGGTATGCGCACATCGAGCACCTGGCGGAAGAACCGTACACCGTAGACGAGGAGTGCCGCGAGCAACGCGCCCGTCGCCGCGTTCCTGGTCGGCCTGGGGGCGACCGGTGTGAAGAACGGTATCGCGGTCTCGAGGATCTCGAGGCGCCCGATTGCAGCGTTGCGCAGGGCGCGAGCCGAACTGAGCTGGATCGCCAGGTCGTCACGAGAGCGCAGCAGACCATCGCGCGTGTTCTCGTCGAGAGGCGTTGACAGTTCCACATCGATTCCATCGATCTGCGATTGCAACGCCACGATGACCGTCTCCAACGAACGCGTCGCGCGACCCTCGTCCCACTCGACCGCAGCCCTCGCCCCCGCGTTCGCGATCTGTGCCGCACGTTCAGGCCGGGACGCAAGGGCCTCGATCCGCATGACCGTCGTCGTCGTGGTAGCACTTGTAGTCACGCTCAGCTGCCCACCCAGACCACCGCCCGTGTCGATGCCGTCAGCTCTCAGGATGGCGATGGTGGGTTCGAGCACGGCACGACTGAGGATCGCCGTGCGATACGTAGCGGCGTCGAGACTTGGCGCGGTCACGAGTACGTTGCCGAACCCAACCGTTGGCGAAGCGCCGTGGGTCGCGACCAGCGTAGCGACGGCTCGATAGGTCGGTGCGATCCTGCTCGTGAGGACGTACGCTACCGCGCCACCGACCACAGCCATGAGCAGTGCCCAGAGGAGACCCTGGCGCACGAAGTCGAGCAGATCACGGAGGCTCAGTTCGATCGGTTCGTCCATCATCATCGGCCCACGCAGCACGATACCAATCGCGTCTTCGCCGCCATCGACAAGGGTCACTCGACAGCATGCATTGATCACGACAGTCGCAAGGGTCGTGACGACTAATGCGTCTTCGTCTACGGTTGGTTGATACGCTCACGGTCGACCTGCGGTCTAATCCGCGAGAGGACGGAGCCTAAGCATGGTGCGACGATTCTGGAGGCTGCTCGAGCGAGGCGAGCGGCGCGCGCTGATGTCACTGGTGCCGTTGATGCTCGTGACGGCAGCCATCGAGATCATTGGTGTAGCCGCTGTGATCCCGTTCCTATCGGTCCTCGCGGACCCAGACTCGTTGGCATCGTTGCCGCTCATTGGCCCACTCGTCGTGGCCAGAGAGATCGACGATGTGGGCGTTCTTGTGCGTCTGACGGGCCTGCTCCTCGCGGCCGTCATCCTCGTGGCCAACATCGTGATCATCGTGAAGCAGTATTGGCTGCTCCGCTTCTCATGGTCGCTCAACCATGCGCTGTCCACCCGGCTGCTGCGTCATTACCTGCGGCAGGCGTACGTGTTCACGCTGACACGCAACACCGGTTCAATGACAAACAAGTTGATCGTCGAGATACGCCAGGTGGTCGAGTGGGGCTTGCGCAGCGCCATGGAGATCGTCGTCCGGGTGGCGATGATCGTGGCGCTGGTCGGAGTCTTGATTGCACTCGATCCACAGATGGCGGTTGTGGTGTTCGCGGCGTTGGGCGTGGTCTACGGGACCATCTACCAGGTTACGAAGGGCGTCCTGCGCCGGCTGGGCCGGGAAACGGTCGTGGCCGGCGCGTCCCGTGTCAAGGCGATCAACGAGGCGTTGGGTGGCTTCAAGGAACTCAAGGTCGCAGGGCGTGAGGCGTCCGCGTTACACGCCTACACAGTGCCATCCCGCCGCTTCGGCGACCTCCAGGCGACGATCGGTGCGATCAGTATCCTGCCACGGTATGCGCTCGAGGCGCTCGCGATCGGTGGCATGGTGTTGATCGCGACCCTCATGGCTGGGCGGGACGGCAGCTTCGCCGCTACCTTGCCGCTCCTCGGAGCGTACGCCTTCGCGGGCATGAGGCTGCTACCATCGATACAAGCACTGTTCTCCTCTTTGGCGCGCATCCGGAGCGTGACCGGTGCGCTGGAGGCCGTCGAGGCCGACTTCCTCGAAGCAGCAACGGAAGGAGCGCTTGAGGCTCCGCCGACGCCGCCTCCCTTCAACGATGCGATCGAGTTGCGAAGTGTCGGCTTCGCCTACCCAACGACCGACCATCTTGTGCTGCACGGCATCGACGTCGAGATTCCGCGAGGGCGCAGCGTTGCGTTCGTTGGCCGCACCGGTTCGGGCAAGACCACGCTGGTTGACGTGGTGCTCGGCCTGCTCGAACCCGACACGGGCGTGGTGATGCTCGACGGTGTTCCCGTCGAAGCGGACCAACGGCGCGCGTACCGACGCCTGTTCGGCTACGTGCCCCAGAGCATCTTCCTCATGGACGACACGATCGCGCGGAACGTCGCCTTCGGTGTCGCCGAGGAGGAGATCGATCATGGGGCCGTCCGGAACGCCTGCGAACTCGCTCAGATCGCCGACTTCATCGAGCAGGAGCTACCCGCCGGCTACGCAACGGTGGTCGGCGAACGCGGCGTGCGATTGTCCGGCGGCCAGCGACAGCGCATCGGCATCGCACGCGCCCTGTACCACCGGCCTCAGATCCTGGTCTTCGACGAGGCCACCAGTGCGCTGGACGTGCACACCGAACGCCACGTCTACGCAGCGGTGGCGGCTCTCGCGAAGACCCACACGATCATCACGGTGGCGCATCGCCTCGAGACCGTCA
>SLFH01000277.1 GCA_007124345.1 Phycisphaerales bacterium
ACGCCCCCGGCGGGCGGACCCGGCGAGGGCTGTGTATCAGGTGTATAGGGGGGGTGGGTGCGATGGCGCCTCAGCAGCCTGCGGCGAAGGCGGCGAGGAATGCGAAGAAGTCGTCGGCGTCGATGACGCCGTCGTTGTTGAAGTCGGCGATCGGATCGCCCGCGGCGAACAGGCTGAGGAAGAGGAAGAAGTCGTCGGCGTCGACGACGCCGTCGTTATTGAGGTCCGGCGGGCAGGTCGGGGCGGCGGGCTGCCTCTCGTAGGCGCCCATGTCGATGATCGGGGCCTCGCCTACGCCGGTGTTGGGCGTGGCGGGGTCGTCGAAGAAGCGGTCGTTGCCGGGGAAGTCGAGGTCGCGGCCGACCGCGGCGATGGTGTTGTTGCCCGCGTCGATGCCGGGCGAGCCGGGGGCGAGGGCGAGCACTTCGTCGCCGGTGCCGGGCACGCCGTCGGGCCCGAAGCGGTCGACGAAGACGGGTTCGGCGTTGATGTTGCCGGGCCCTGAGTGCCCGCCGGTGATGAGGGAGTAGCGGACCTGCTTGGTCCCGAGCGATCCCTCGGTGATGTTCTGCGGGGTGTTGAAGGCGAAGACGGAGTTGTCGGCGATGAAGTTGGTGTTCCAGGCGCGGACGGCGCCGCCGTTGTTGGAGGCGGTGTTGTCAGCGAAGGTGGAGTTGACGAAGCGGTGGGTGGAGTCGGCGCGGGTGACATAGGCAGCGCCGCCGAGGTTTGTGGATTGGTTTCCGGTGAAGACGCTGTTGGAGACGAGCGTGGAGCCCTGCTCTGCGTAGTAGGCGCCGCCGAGGCGGCCGGTGTTTCCGGCGAACATGACGCGATCGGCCTCTAGCGAGCTCTGGCTGAAGCTGAGGGCGCCGCCGTCAAGGGACGCGCTGTTGGCGATGAACGATGACCGCTCGATGGTGACGCCCGAGCGGAGGGCGCGGACGCCGGCGCCCTGCGAGGCCGCGAGATTGTCGCGGATGACCGAGTCCTCGATGACGACACCGACGGCGTCTCTGAGGTAGAGCGCAGCGCCGAAGTCGGCGGCGTTGTCCTTGATGGTGGTGTTTCTGATGGTGACCGACGCGCCGCCGTCGACCCTGACGGCGCCGCCGAGGTTCTGGCTGAACTCCGATCCGTCGGCGTTGCCCCCGCGGATTGTGAACCCGTCGATCACGGTGTCGGAGCCGCTTCCGGGCTCGATGGTGACGACGGTGTAGACATTGTCTTCGCGGTTGGTGAAGTTGGGTCCGTCGTCGCCGAGGCGGTCGCCGGAGAGGATGGTCGGGTAGAGCGCCGGGTCGCGGTCCTCGATGGATGTCTCGAATCCGCCGAAGCCGCCGATGAGGCGGTCGCCGTTGCTGAGGTTGAAGGTGGCGGCCCTGGGGTCGCCCGGGGCGTTGGGGGTATAGGTTCCCGCGGCGACCCAGATCTCTCTGGGGATATCGCAACGCCCTCGGGACGTTCCGAGGAGGCTGTTGAGGTCGTTGTAGGCGGTGGCCCACGACTTGCCGTCGCCTCCGGGGGTCGCCGCGGCGTCGACGAAGATGGGGACTTCGCATTCGTCGAGGATGCAGTTGTTGTTCAGATCGAGGGAGGGGTTCTGGGCGATCTCCTCGAAGTCGTCGATCCCGTTGTTGTTGCAGTCGGTGCCGCCGGTGAGCCGGAACGCGGCGATGGACTCTCTGGTGTTGTTGATGGCCCTGACATTGTTGGCCAGGCTTGCGCCGGTTGGCGTGCCCTGGAAGCTGACATCGGGGTTGCTGAAGCGCGGGACGCGTGCGCCCGGCGAGTAGGCCATGACGGTGCGGTAGAGCACGCCGTCGGTCCCGGTGAAGCGCCACCCGAAGCCGTAGGTGAAGACGCTGGAGTTGGCGTTGTCTGCGTCGTGTGCGCAGCCCTGGTTGTGGCCGACCTCGTGTGCGAAGGTGAGGTTGCCGACGGCGCACGACCATCGTGTGACGCTGAATCCGGAGGCGGCGTTGAAGGGCGCGAGGTAGGCGACGCCGCAGGAGCCGCCGGTATCGGTGATCAGCGCGACGAGGTCTGCGCGGTAGCGGTTGCGGAGGGGGTGGACCTCGTCCATGTAGCCGTTGTTGACGCCGCGGATTCGGCTGAGGTGGTTGCTGTTGGTGCCGCCCGACTCGTCGTAATCGGTGAAGTGCGTGTAGACGAGGTTGAGGCGCGTGTTGATCTCGCTGGGGTCGTAGGCGTCGTTGGTGGCGTCGACGGCGGCGCGGATGAGGGCGCGGATGTCGGCGTCGGAGCCGGCGGCGGCTCGCGCCGCGGGGGTGTACGCGATGAGCATGTCGATCACCGAGCCGTCATCGGTGCAGAGCGGCGTGCAGGCGCTCATCGGGGTCGCGAAGCGGTGCAGACCCCGATCGTCGGAGATCGGCAGCGGCGCAGCGGTCTCGGACTCTTCGATCTCGGGCGCGGGCCCGACGCGAGCGGCGGGGATCTGGTCGATCGCGCCCGGGGGCATCTCGACATGCTCGGGGCCGACGCCGCAGGGATCGAAGCCCTCGGGGTTCAGCTCGAGCACGGAGAAGATCTTGCGTCCGTCGTTGTCGCGCTCGTGCGACCAGCGGACCTCGTATGTGCCGACGCCGGGGGCCCAGACGGCGCCGAAGAAACCGTCGGCGTACTGGGCGAAGACGAACGAGCCGCCCTCGATGCCGGTGAGCCGGCCGCCCCAGCTCGCGTCCTCTTGCCCGCGCCGGTCTGCGCGGGTGATGCGGGCGTTGAGGGTGAGATCGGCGTTGACGGGGATCTGGATCGTGCCGTCGGTCTGGCCCGCCTCGAAGCTGAGGATCGGCCCGAGATCGATCGTGGCGAACCAGGCGTCGGTGACCTCCGGTCTGGGCTCTAAGGCGACGCCCGGGGCCTCGATGAAGATCGGCCCTGCGGCGAACGCCTGGCCCGCGGCCCCGGCGACGAGGGCTGCGAACAGCGTGAGTCTGCGCTTTGCGTTGTTGTTCATGTTTCTCGCTGGCTTCGGTCAGAGGACGGTGTGGTCACCCGGCACTCGAACGATTGCGCCGATAGCCCGACACCCCGAAGACCCGATCGGTCATTAGACTCTACGCAATCGGAAGGGTTCGGTTGCACCCTGCCGGGCGATGCCGATTCCGCGGGCGTTGCGGCCTGCACAGGCCCGCAACAGACCCCGGACGATGTTCTCGTACATTCGGCGTCGTTGCGGGTTTGCGTGATCGGCGGCGTGCGGCCGCCTTGCGTGTCGGGAAGCAAATCCGACACGGGGATAAGAAACGCCCCCGCCGGAAGGTTCCGGCGGGGGCGAGATATGAACTCAGAAGCGTTGGCGTTGAGCGATCAGCAGCCGGCGGCGAAGGCGGTCAGGTAGGAGAAGAAGTCGTCGGCGTTGATCACGCCGTCGTTGTTGAAGTCGGCCCTGGGGTCGCCGGAGGCGAACCACTGGAGGAAGAGGAAGAAGTCGTCGGCGTTGACGACGCCGTCGCCGTTGAGGTCGGCGGGGCAGGTCGGCGCGCCGGCGGTTTCCTCGATGGCGCCCATGTTGATGGCGGAGCCGACGATGCGGGTCCCGCCGAGGTAGTCGGTCGTGGCGCTGGAGAGGGCGTTGTAGGCGGAGTTGCTGCCGGCGTCGACAGCGGGGGAGTTCGGTGCGACGCGGAAGTCACCGCCCGCGGCGTTGGCGAATTGCGGATCGCCGTCGACATTGCTGGCGGCGTAGGTGAGCGTGCTGGGAGCGAGGACGGCGACATTGGTCTCGCCGCCGCGAATCAGCGAGTGCTCGATGGTGACATTGGAGCCCTGCTGGGCCTGGATATCGGGGAGTGTGCCGACATCGGCCGCATCGTTCCAGACGATGGAGTTGATGATGCGGTTGTCCTGGCCGCCGATTTCGTCGGGATCGGCGAAGATGACGGCCTGGGGCGCGCCGAGGCGGTTGCCGAGCTCGTCGAAGGCGCCGTTGTTGGCGAGGGTGCTGTTGAGGATGGTCATCTCGCCGAAGACGCTGGCGGCGGCCGCCGCGGCGTTCTCGGAGGTGTTGTCGGCGAGGAGGCTGTTGACCAGGAGGAGCTGGCCGTCGGCGCCGGAGAGGACCGCGCCGAAGTCGCCCGCGGCGTTGTCGAAGAAGCCGCCGGCGGTGATTTCGCCCTGTCCGTTGAGGATGGCGAAGGCGGAGCCGGAGCCGGCCGACTCGTTGCCGACGAACATGTCGCCTGTCGAGACGATCGAGGTGTTGGTGGCGCCGCGGAGTGCGGCGGAGAGGCCGGTGTTGCCGTCGAAAGTGTTGTTGGCGCTGACGACGGTGGCGGCGCCGTTGGTCGCGTTGCCCTGGACATTGATGGCGGTGCCGAGGTCGGCCTCGTTGCTCATGAACGAACTGCCGACGATGTTGAGGACGGTCTGCTCGTTCTCACCGTTGATGACGGAGATGGCCGAGCCGAAGCTGAGCGAGTCGGGCAGGCTGGCGAGGGCCTCGTTGGAGTCGAATGTGCAGTTGTTGACATTCATCTCACCGGCGCCGCCGTGGAGGATCGCGCCGCCGGCGCCCTGGCCGGATGTGTTGATGCCGAGGGAGCGGTTGCCCTCGAAAGTGTCGCCGGAGAAGGTCAGTGTGTGCTCGCCGAGGTTGTCGCCGCTCGCGGAGACTGCGCCGCCCTGGGACTGGGAGACGTTGTTGCGCCAGGTGTTGCCGGAGAAGTTGAACTGCCCGTTGCCCTGGTTGCTGAAGATCTGGAGGCCGGCGCCGACGGAGGAGACCTCGTTGTCCTCGAAGAGGCTGTCGGTGACGGTTGCGCCGGTGCTGCCGAAGAAGCGGAGGGCGCCGCCGGCGAGGCCGACATTGTTGCTGAAGGTGTTGTTGTCGATCTCGAGGATGACGAAGTTGCCCTCGCCCGCGGTGCGGGTGGCCTGGGCGCCGATGCCGGCGCCGATGTCGGCGTTGTTGCCGTCGAAGAGGCAGTCGTTGAAGGTCAGGGTGACGGGGATGGTCGCGTCGGCCGTGGAGACGACATAGACGGCGCCGCCGAAGGTGGTGCCGGTCGGGGCGACGAAGAAGTGGTTGCGGAATTCAACACCATCGAAGGTGAGGTTGACATTGGTGCCGATGACCAGGTGGCCGGCGCCGGGGCCGCTGTTGATGCGGTTGCCGCTGACGAGGCCGCCGGTGATGGGGCCGGAGGTGTGGCTGCCGAGCTGGGCGCCGCCGGTCTGGTTGTTGCCGTAGTTGTCGATCATGTCGACATTGGTGAAGGTGATGGTGCAGGGGATGGTTGCGCCGCCGATGGTGGAGAGCGCCGCACCGATGCCGCCGGCGCCGGTGTTGATGTCTCCGACCTGGTTGTCGCGGATCTCGACATCGGTCCAGACGTGGTCGCCGGCGGCGATGGAGGTCGCGCCGCCGAAGGTGTTCACGCCGGGGGTGCCGAGCACATTGTTGTTGACAATGGTGACATTGGTCAGGGCCGAGTCGGTGATGAAGAAGTCGAACGCGGAGCCCTCGCCGACGGACTCGTTGTTCTGGAAGGTGACATCGGTGAGGGTGACCAGGCCGGCGCTGGCGGTCTGGATGCCGCCGCCGAAGGCCGAGGTGGCGCGGTTGTTCTGGAACACGGCGTTGCCGTTGACGGTGAGCTCTGCGCCGCCGGTGAGGTCGATGGCGCCGCCGCCCGCGGCCTCGTTGTTCTGGAAGACGCCGCCGCTGACATTGACGACCGCGCTCTGGGTCGCGGAGATGGCGCCGCCGACATCGAGCACCTCGTTGTTCTGGAAGGTGCAGTTGTTGGCGTTGAAGGTGGCGCTGCTGACGAACACGGCCCCGCCGTCAAAGAAGGCGAAGGAGTTGTCGAAGGTGACATCGTTGGCGGTGACATTCGAGCCGCCGGTGATAAAGAGGGTGCCGCCCTCGTCATCGAAGGCGGTGTCGCCGTTGGTGAAGGTGATGTTGTTGAGGGTGATGGTCTCGCCGCCGGTGATGCTCATCGCGCGGCCCTGGGTGGCGAGGTCGACGACCACGACACCGAGGCCGGTGATGGTCAGGTCCTTGCCCGAGGGCGAGACGCCCACCCAGCCCGAGCCGGTGTAGCTTCCGGCGTCGATGGTGATCGTCTGGCCGCTGGAGGCCTGTGAGACGGCCGTCGCCAAGTCGGGGGCGTTGGCTGGGATGTTGATCTGCGCCGCGGCCTGGCCGGCGAGCAGTGCGATCGCGAGGGCGCCAAACCCGATGCCCGCATTGCGGGACTTTTCTGCACGAATCTTCATGATCTGATTCTCCCTGAAAACTCCGAGGTCACACACACAGAACTGGACCCGAACGGTCCTTCCCCCACGCGTTAAACTGATCCGACACTATGACCGGAATGCCGGGCCGATGCAAGGGGTTCGTGCCGCATGATCGTGATTCTTTTCCACTGAGGGGCGAACCCAAGGTTCGAGAATACACGCACGGGCCCGAAAAGGTCCAATAACGCTCAGGGGCACCCCGCCGCGAACAGCGACAGGAAGGTAAAGAAATCCTCCGCATCGATCACGCCGTCGGGCACCAGGTAGTCCTGCGACGCCAGGGACGACGAGCCGGAGATGTCGGCCCTCGGATCCCCCGCCGCAAAGAGCCCGAGGAAGGCGAAGAAGTCCTCGGCGTCGACCACGCCGTCGGGGACGAGGTACGACGGGCTGGAGGGGCTGGCCGAGCCTGTGATGTCCACGGCACAGGCGACCCCGCGGGCCACGACCACGCCGTCGACGCTCAGCGTCCCGTTCGAGGGGTTGTCGGGGTCGAGGGGCATGGTCATCGAGAGGGTGGCGGTGAAAGTGACGATGCCGTTTTCGATGGTGAAAACGCCCTGGAACGACTCGATCTGCGAGGGGTCTGAGTCGGCGAGGTCGATGGTGTCGGTGCAGGGCTGCCCCCCGAGCAGTGTGCACGCGGCGCCTGTGACGGTGTAGGCCGCGGTTCCTTCTGCGGCGCTGTTGACATCGGCGAACGCGACCTCGCCCGCGGGGCCGATGCTCGCGGGCGCCGGCGGAGGCGGGACGAAGTAGAAAACCGCGTCGTTGATGGTCGCGGTAAAGCCCCCAACCAGAAAAACGGAGTCCTGCAGGTGCAGGTCGTCGTCGACGACGAGGCGGAAGGCGTGCAGGCCCGACTGGCCCGCGGCGCTGACCGAATCGAGCTCGATGCGGAGGAAGCCGCTGAGCGAAGAGGAATCGGTGTCGCCCAGCACGCCCCCGGCGATCGAGATCTCGACCTCGACGCTCGAGAGCGCGCTGTCGACTTCGAGCAGGACAGGGGTGGCGCCGGCGGAAGCCGCCATCGCGGCGGCGAATGCGAGCGTCGGGATCGACTTCATCGTGCTTTGCCTTTCTCCGCGGAGCAACAAAGATCGAGTGTACCAGAGCGTTGCGCCCCGGCCAAGGCTTCCGGCGTGACGGTCGGCGCGGACGGTCCGGGAACCGGCGAACCGATGAAGAAAAAAGGGCGCGCCCGCCCGAGAGAAGGGAGGGAGCGCCCGAGTACTGGGACGGATGTCCGAAGATCGCGCCGATCAGCAGCCGGCTGCGAAGGCGGTCAGGAAGGCGAAGAAGTCGTCGGCGTCGATCACGCCGTCGTTGTTGAAGTCGGCCCGAGGATCGCCGTCGGCAAAGAACTGCAAGAAGAGGAAGAAGTCATCGGCGTCGACCACACCGTCGCCGTTCAGGTCCGGCGGGCAGTCCGGCACGCCCTCGGCGGCGTAGACGAGCGCGTTGGCCATGAGGATCGCGCCGTCGGTGCCGACCTGCCAGAGCGTCCCGCTGACGCTGGACGACGGCGGGTACATGCCGAGGTCGACGCGGTTGGGCCTGGTGTCGCTGACGGCGATCAGCGGGATGCCGTCGTCCCACGCGGCGATGAGTTCCCCGCCGGGCGCGAGCACGGTTGTGCTCGGCCTGAACGCGCTGGTGGCTGTCAGGCTGTTGACATTCTGAGCCGTGGGGTGCGTGGGATCGAAGATCGTGCCGAGCGACGCGGCCGAGCTGGTGTTGCCGCTGCGGGGCTGGATGATCCAGTACTGGTCGGTGTCCCAGCGTCCGAGCAGGGACCGGCCGACGGTGGTGGTGCTGGTCTCGAAGACGGCCGTGACGACGCCGCCGCCGGCGTCGACATAGTCGGCAAGGACATTGCCGAGGTCGACATCGCTGGCGTAGGTCGCGTTGCTCCAGACCATGACGGCGTCGTAGTCCTGGAGCTGCGCGAGCGTCGGGGTGACGCCGGTGGTGCTGGCGTCGAAGAAGTCGACAACGAGGAACTCGCCGGTGTCGAGCAGCTTGCTCTGGACATCCATGAACTCGGCGGTGCCGCCGCCGGTCGCCGCGGCGCCGGTGAGCAGGACGCGGAGCGTGGCGTCGCTGACCATGACATCGACCGAGGCGGTGTTGTTGGCGGGGTTGGGGTCGGGCTCGTTTGCGGAGACCTCGCCGACGATGGTGTAGTCGTCGGCGTCGTCGCCCCTGAGCACGAGGTTGAGGAAGGTGTTGTCCCCGGCGTCGAGGTCGCCGAGGTTGGCGGTGAAGGCGGACCCGACGACGCTGCCGCCGCGATCATCGGAGACATAGCTCAATCCGGTGGGGATGTCGACGCTGACCTCGACGCCTGTGACATCGGCCGGGCTGGGGTTGCGGACCTCGTAGGTGATGGTGACATTGTCGTCGATGGCGATGCGTTCTTGGTCGGCCTGCGCGAGGAGCCTGATGTCGAAGGGCTCGGGCGGGACCGCCTTGCGGATCGCCAGGGCGCCGATGACGGTCGTCTGCGTGTCGCCCTGCCAGTTGAATCGGATCGTGCCGGTCGAGCTGCTGGTGGTCTCGAACGAGAGGTCGTTCCATTCCTGGGTGTCCGCCGAGAGCTCGGTATTGATGAGGAAGCGGCCGTTGTTGGTCGTCGAGTCGACAAACTGCTTGAATGTCGTCGCGTTGATGGTGTCGCCGTCGCTGACGCTGACATCGTTATCGATGTTCGAGCCGCCGCGATAGGCGACGAACCAGTACTCGTAGGGCGTGTTCGGATCGAGCCCGGAGAGCTCGATAAAAAGATCGCCGCCGGCGCGGAAGCCGTAGCCGCTCATGCCCGAAAGGTCGTAGGTGTGCTGCGGGACGGCGTCCGGCGCGAGCGTGGAAGTCGAAAGGAAGAGCGGTCCGGCGCTGGGCGGGTTGCCGCCCCACTCGATCGAGATGGTCGTGGACGCACCGGTGTCGTCGGTGACATTGTTGAGCATCCCGTCGATAGCCGAGATCCTGGTCCAGTTCTGCGGATCGGGTGTCGTCGACGCCGCGGTCGTGAAATTGAACCCGACGATGTTGTCCGTCGCGAGCGTCGCGCTCGTGCAGACCGCGACCGCAGCGCCGGCCGCGAGAACAACCGAGAGACTCCGATTTCTGAGTGTCATGCTGTATTCCTCCGTGACAATTGCCCCCCTGAAAGCGTCGGCCCGTTGGGGGGCGTGACGCGCGAACCGGTCCGCCGCAGAGTGCGAACAACGACCGGCTGTGAAGGGCGGGGCGTCTACGGCGCATCGCGTGCGACCGCACGCTCCACCCACGAGTACATTCAATGTACATCCGCGTCGCCGCGAGTTCAAGACTCTCCGCGACGACAGCGACAAGAACGCCCCGGCGCAGCCGAGAATGCGGGTCTGACGGCGGAAGCGAACACGTGTTTACATGCGGTACACGCCCTGTTTGCGCACGCACCGCGCGAACACACGGAGCGGGCCCTTCGGCCCGCTCCGTGTGCATCGGTCAGCGTGTTGTGCGTCGGCGTCGGGCCTGGAGCGCAGAGTCAGCAGCCGGCGGCGAAGGCTGAAAGGAAGGCGAAGAAGTCGTCGGCGTCGATGACGCCGTCGTTGTTGAAGTCGGCGCGGGGATCGCCCGCGGCGAAGAACTGCAGGAAGAGGAAGAAGTCGTCGGCGTCGACCACGCCGTCGCCGTTGAGGTCCGGCGGGCACGCCGGCGCGTCGACGAACCACGTGGCCATGCGCTCGGGCGCGCGTCCGCCGCTGGGGACGGCCGGCCCGGTGATGCCCGCGAAGGAGCCGGTGGGGTCGTAGGTCATCGAGATCAGGCCCATGTCGGGGCTGTTGAGATCGTTCTTGTTGAGCATGAGGACGAGGTCCTCGCCGAAGGGCTGGATGTCGCCGACATCGCCGATGTCGAAAGTCAGGCCGGTGTCAACGATCTCGCCGGAGGTAGGGTCGACGAGGAAGGAGCGGATGTTGCCGTTGGCGTGGCCGACATAGATCACGCCGTCGTCGGGGCCGAAGCCGATCTGGTTGGGCGATCTGTCGGGGGTCTGGAAGAAGCCGAAGCCCGCGGGGAAGAGCAGGCCGGAGGTTTCGTCGACGAGGAAGCCTGCGATCTCATCGTTGATGCTGCCGCCGGCGACATAGAGCAGTCGCCCGTCGCTGGAGATTGCGGGGTCGAGCCCGTAGTTGGGGCCGAGCGGGAGCGTGTCGATGATCGTGGGCGCGCCGGTGGCGGGGTCGATGAAGACCGTCTGGATGCTGCCGCCCTGGAAGAGCACGGTGGTGTTGACATAGAGCCACTGGCGGGAGGGGTGGATCGCCTTGACTGTCGAGAACGAATCGAGCTGCACGAGGCCGAGCTGGCGCAGGCGGTCGTTCGGCCGGTCCCACTCGTAGGTGAAGAGGTAGTTGGGGAAGCTGGTGCTGGTGCGCGTGACGGCCAGGCGTGTGTCGCTGAGCCACTTGACCGAGAACGCCGCGTTGGGCACCTGGTACCGCGCCTCTTCGCTCAGCGTCGCGTCGGGGTGGACGCGGAGGATCGTCAGACGCTCGAAAGTCGAGAGCGCCGTGACATGGGTGACCGCGAGGAACTCGCCGCTCGGGCTGATGTCGATCGAATAGGCGTTCTCGCCGCCCTTGGTCGGCTCCCCGGGATTGCGGCTGTCGGTGATGAACTGGTCGACCTTCACCGGACGACCGTCGGGGTCGAAGGTGTACGAGGTGACCGAGCCTTCGAGGTTCCCGTTGTTGGCGACAAACACCGCGGGGATCTGAGACTGCGCCGAGGCCATGCCGGCGGCGGCCGACAGCAGCGCGGCGGGGATTGCGCGAGCGATTCGCATGCGTCTACCTTCCTTCTCTCTGTGCGAGGGCGGCACGGGGGGTTCGGTGCTTGTGCGCCGCCTGGGGCATTGTCTCGCCCAGACCGGTCCGAGGCAAGCCCTATCCGCCCGATCAGGGGGTTATTCGGTCCAGCGCGTCGGCTGTCGACCCCCGGCGCACAAAAAACCCCCGCCCGAGAAGGGCGGGGGGTCGTGGGAGCAGAAGTCTGCGGCGATCAGCAGCCGGCGGCGAAGGCGCTGAGGAAGGCGAAGAAGTCGTCGGCGTCGATCACGCCGTCGTTGTTGAAGTCGGCGCGAGGATCGCCGGCGGCGAAGAGGGTCAGGAAGAGGAAGAAGTCGTCGGCGTCGACCACGCCGTCGCCGTTAAGGTCCGGCGGGCAGGCCGGGGCGTCGCCGACCTCGTAGCCGATCGCGCCCGAGAATGTCCTCGGGCTGAACGAGGAGCCGCTGAACGGATCAGTCCCGGTCCGGGCGGTGTCGCTGAAGAGCGAGATGGAGTCGTTGGTCCAGTCGACCTGGGGCGGGTTCGCGGCGGTGCCGTTGTAACGGATGCCCCCGCCGGTGGTGACGCAGTGGAGGTAAACAGCCTTGGTCTGGCCGGAGTCGACCTCGATCGCGTTGTTCAGGCGGAGCCTCGAGAATCGTCCGGTGCCGAGCCTGACACTCACGAGTGTGTCGTGGAGTGTCCAGGCCGATGGATCACCGACGACGCCCTCGTAGCTGCCGTCACGGGTCCAGACCTCGACCTCGACGATCGAGCCGATCGACCCCGAGTACGCGACATCGAAGGTGAGGACATCGAGCGGCTGGGACGAGGCGGTGAGGTTCATGTAGACGCCGCCGCTGCCGTTGTTGGCGACATCGGTGCCGATGGCGGCGTTGCCGGCGATGGGCCTGCCGAGGGTGGCGTAGCTGTTGATGATGTTGCTGGGGCTGGTCGGTGCGCCCGGGCCGGCGGTGCCGGACCAGACCGAACCGGCATCGGTCGCCACGCCATCAGGAGTCACGCCCGGATCGGCGGCCATCCAGTCCAGACGGTCTGAGCCGTCGGGCTTGTAGGCGACGACCCAGTAGGTCTCGCCCGCATCGAGCACGAAGGGCACATTGGTGGAGAAGGTGTGCGTCGCGATCCCCGTGGTAAGCGACGGGTTGTTGAAGGTCAGCAGCTCGTCGCCGGGCACGCCGTCGTCGTCGTCGAAGAGTCGGACCAGCGGCGTCACATCGGGGCCGAACACATTCAGGCGGAGCTTGACGCCCTCGAGCAGGTAGTTCTCGTCGGCGGGCATCGTGAAGCCCATGCCCTTGATGCGTCCGTTGCCGAGCGAGGCGGTCGAGGTCCCGTCGTTGCCCGGGAGGTTCGAGATCAGGCCCTCGTCCATCACCCGGTAGCCGAGGCTGCCGTTGAAGACGCGGTCGTTGAAGACGCTGCCGCTGAACGGGGTGTTGCTGGCCCAGCCGGCTGCGATGAACATGTCGGTGTTGTTGTAGAACTCGTTCTCGCCGTCGCCGTTGGTGTAGCGGTGGGCGACGCCGTCGAGGACGACCGCGACGCCGTAGGTCTGGTCGGGGTCGAGCACGAAGTCTTGGTGGAGGACGATACGTGTGGGCTCGTCGGTGCCGAATGCGAGGCCTCTGCCCTCACCGACCTTGGTCCACGCGGACGCGTTGCCCTGGTTGCCATCGGCGGAGCCGGGCGTGATGTAGATCTCGACATCGAACTCGGTCGAGCGGCTCGCGTTGGTGTTCAGCTCGATGGTGCGGACATTGATGGGGTAGGAGTTGACGCCAACATCGAAGTAGACGGCGCCGCCCGCGCTGCCTCCGTTGTTGCTGTCGAAGAGCGTGGTGAGCTGCGAGAGGGGCTGCTGCTGGATGTTCGTGCCCTGGGGGTTGGCGAGATAGCTCTGGAGGGTGGCCTGGTCCATAGCCGTGCCGGCATTGGAGCCGCCGGTGCTCGTGCACCCGCCGTGGGTGTGGACGCCGATGGCGTTGCCGGTGGTGTCGAGGATGACGGGCGAGCCGGAGTTGCCGCCGGTGGTGTCGGGGCGGTAGCGGAGCGTGGTGCTGGTGCGCTGCACGAGCGGTCCGACATGGGTCTTCTGGGCGGTGCTCCACTCCGGCGGGATCTGGGGGTGCGAGCCGCTGCGGATGCCGTGCCCGGTGACGCGGATCGGCTGGTTGTTGGCCGATGCGGGCGGGTTTGCGAGATTGAACGCGGCGCCCTGGGCGTCGCGCGGGGCGAGGCCGGTGTTAGAGTTGACGCGTGTCTGGAAGATCGCCGCGTCGTTGCCCACGCCGCCCGAGCCGGTCGAGCGGATCGAGCCGGGCTCGACGGGGTACTGGTACTCCGGGCGGGGCGCGCGGAAGCTCCCGCTGGAGGTCGAGAGCGGGACATTGAAGAACATGACCGCGTTGGTGTTGTTGTTGCCGATGCAGTGGCCGGCGGTCATGAAGCGGTTGGCGCTGTTGTCGTGGTTGATCAGCCAGGCGGTGCAGCCGGTCGACATGCGCGCCACGCGCTGGTCGTAGGACAGGTCGCGGTCGTCCTGCCCGTCGCAGATCGACTCGGTGAGGTTCGGCTCGCCGGCCTCGACCTCGGACATCACAAAGCGGTTGGGCCCGGTGTCGGGGTGGGCCCAGAGCTCGATATAGACCGTGTCGCCGTTGAAGTAGGCCGAGCTCATGCTCCAGTTCTCGACATGCTCGGCGTCGAGGCGCTGCCAGGCGCCGTCGTCGAGCGAGTAGATCATCAGGTACGAGCCGTCGACACCGGGCGTGCCCGCCAGCTCGACATCGTCGAAGTACAGACGCAGCCAGGTCGCGTCGGGGATGAAGACCTCCGTCGAGAAGACCGGCGCAAGCTCGCCCGTGTCGTTCACCACCGCCCCCGAATCGACCGGGGCGGGAGCGGTGAAGCTCTGGAGCGGGTCCATCTGAGCAGCGGCGGCCAGCGGCAACGCGGCCGAGGCCGCGATCACGAGTGCGTAATGGCGACAAGACATCAAGATTCCTCCTCTGGGAACAAACTACTGACGACCCGATTTCGATACGGGCTCATCCCCACCGCGGAAACCTTAACACATCCTCACGACGATGCCACCGATCAGATGCTGAAAAGCCCGCCGATTCAGCGCTCCCGGACCCCGCGGGCGGAGAAGAAAACGGCCCGGTGCGACTCGCGCACCGGGCCGGATCGTTTTCGGACTATCACACCCGGATCGCCCGTTTGCGGGCTCCGGTCGAGGTCCCTGCCTCAGCAGCCCGCGGCGAAGGCGGACAGGAAGGAGAAGAAGTCGTCGGCGTCGATGACGCCGTCGTTGTTGAAGTCGGCGCGGGGATCGCCCGCGGCGAAGAACTGCAGGAAGAGGAAGAAGTCGTCGGCGTCGACCACGCCGTCGCCGTTCATGTCCGGCGGGCAGGTCGGGATCGTGCCGCCGGGGACATAGTGGATCAGGCCCGAGAAGGTCCTGGGCGTGTTCCGACCGCCGCCGAAGGGGGTCGTGCCGGTGCGCGCCACATCGCTGAAGAGCTCCAGCTGGTTGTCGCTCCACTCGGTGACGGGCGGGTTGGCGCTGGTGCCGTTGTAGCGGATGCCGCCGCCTGCGGTGACGGCCTGGAGGTAGACGGAGCGGACCTGGCCGCCGGGGATGACGATCGGGTTAGTCAGCACCAGGGGCGAGAAGGTGTCGCTGCCCTGGCGCGTGCCCTGCACGGTCTGGGTGAGCGTCCAGCCCGACGAGCTGCCGTCGTTGCCGACATAGGTGCCGTTGCGCGTCCAGACCTCGACATCGACGTTCGTCCCGATGGTGCCGGTGAAGGCGACATCGAAGCGGTTGATGGTGAGGTTCTGGGTCTTGCCGCGGAGGTTCATGAAGACGCCGCCGCTGCCGTTGTTGGGCTCGGCGGTGCCCAGCAGGCCGGTGACGGTGTAGTTGACGACGCCGGCGAAAGTGCGCGGCGTGAAGAGCGTGCCGGAGAAGGGCGTTTCGCCGATCCGCGCGGTATCGCTGAAGAGGGTCAGGTGGTCATTGGACCACTCGGTCTGCGGCGGGTTGAGCCCGCTGCCCGTGTAGCGAATGCCCGCGCCCGTGGTGGTGTTGTGGATGTAGATCGAGCGGGTCTGGCCGGGCTGGACGATGATGGGGTTGGGCAGGTTGATCCTCGAGAGCTCGAGGGTGCCCTGGCGCACGACGGAGACGGTCTGGGCGGCCGACCAGCCCGAAGAGCTGCCGGTGAAGCCCTCGTACCCGCCGTTGCGGACCCGGACCTGGATCTGCGCATTGGCGCCGGTGCCGGTGATGTAGGTGTCCAGGCTGTCGATCTCGATCTGACGATCGCCGGCGGTGATGCTCAGGAAGACGCCGCCGCTGCCGTTGTTCGACGGGGCGGTGACGAGCGTGCCGAAGGGCGAGACCGGCGTGGCGAAGACGGCGTAGGTGTTCAAGAAGCTGCTGGTGTTGGATGAAGTCGGCGGCGTAGGGGCGGTTGTCGCAAAGAGCGCGCCGGCGTGCTGGCCGTTGCCGGTGGGGATGAGGCCCGGGTTGTTGGCCATCCAGCTGAAGCTGCCCGTGCCGGTGCTGTCAACGACGAGCCAGTAGGTTTCGCCGGAGGTCAGCGTGACGCCCGACGACGAGGGGACGAAGCCGTAGTTGTTGAGCCCTGGGGTCAGTGTGGGGGAGATCAACGTCGCGACGATCGGGCCGGGGCCGCCGTTGTCGTTGGTGTAGATCCGGGCGCGGGCGACCGCGCCGGCGGTGACGTCATCGATGCGGAGCACGACCCGGTCGAGCCTGTGATCGACCAGCGCCTCGGGCATGGTGAAGCCCATGGCCTTGATGTTGTTGCCGCTCATGAAGGTCGAGGTGGCGTCGTTGCCGAACATGTTGCTGACCACAGCGCCGCTGGCGGCCTGGTAGATCAGTGAGCCGTTGAAAACGCGCGGGGAGAAGACGGAGCCGGAGAAGGGGACATTGGTCGCGCCGCGTCCGGTGATGGTCATCTCAGCGCTGGAGTAGATCTCGTTGGATCCGTCGCCGTTGGTGTAGTCGTGGGTGATGGTGTCGACGGTGATCGCGACGCCGTAGGAGGTGTTCGCCTTCAGCGTGAAGGGCTGGCTAAGGATGACGCGCGTGGCGTTGTTCATGCCCATCGCGATGCCCGAGCCCTGACCGACGAGCGTCCACGCCGAGGCGTTGGTCTCCTTGCCGACCGCGGTGTTGGGCGTGATGTACACGCTGACATTGAACTCGGTCGAGAGCGGCGAGCCGGTGTTCAGCTCCAGGCCCCGGACGAACAGCGGCAGACCGCTGACATCGACATCGAAGTAGACCGCGCCGCCGGCACTGCCGCTGTTGTTGCGGGCAAAGAGTGTCGAGGAGCTGCCGAGCGGACGCTGCTCGATGTTGGTGCCCAAGGGGCTATTGAGCATGCTGACCAGCGAGGGGTGGTCGCGTGCGGTGCCGCCGTTGGCGCCGCCGGTGCTCGTGCAGCCGCCGTGGGTGTGGATGCCGATGGCGGCGCCGGTCGACTCGAGGATAACGGGCGAGCCGGAGTTGCCGCCGGTCGTGTCGGGGCGGTAGCGCAGCGTGGTCGAGGTCCGCTGTGTCAGCGGGCCGGTGTGTGTCTTCTGCGCCGTGCTCCACTCCGGCGGGATCTGCGGGTGGTTCGGGTCGCGAAGCCCGTGCCCGGTCACGCGGACGGTCTGGCTGGTCGCCGAAGCGGGCGGGTTGGCGAGGAAGAACGCGTTGCCTTGGGCGTCACGCGGGGCCAGGCCCGTGTTCGAGTTCACGTTCGTCTGGAACAACGCCATGTCGTTGCCCAGACCGCTGTTGATCGACTGGATCGAGCCCGCCTGGATCGGGTACTGGTACTCCGGCGCCGGGGCGCGGAAGCCGCCGCCCGAGGTCGACAGCGGCACGTTGAAGTGCATGATCGCCGTCGTGTTACCGGCCGAGATGCAGTGCCCGGCGGTCAGGAATCGGTTTGCGCTGTTGCCGTGGTTGATCAGCCACGCCGTGCAGCCCGTCGACATCCGGGCCACGCGCTGGTCGTACGACAGCTGGCGGTTGTCCGCCCCGTCGCAGATCGACTCGGCCGGGGCCGGATCGCCCGCCTCGACCTCGGTAATGACGACACGGTTCTCGCCCGTGTCGGCGAACGCCCAGAGCTCCAGATAGACCGCGTCGCCGTTGAAGACGGCCGAGGTCATGTTCCAATTCTGGATATGCTCGGCGTCAAGCCGCTGCCAGTGCCCGTCCTCGAGCGAGTGGATCATCAGGTACGACCCGTCCTCGCCGGGCGTGCCCGAGAGCAGCACCTCGTCGAAGTAGAGCCGCAGCCACCCCGCCTCGGGGACGGTGATCTCGGTTGAGTACACGGGGAACGCGTCCCCGATCTGATTGGACACCATTCCCGAGTCCACCGCCGCCGGGGCGCGGAAACTCGGGATCGGGTCCACCTGTGCCGCCGCCGTCAAAGGCAGAGCGACAGACGCGGCCAGGACAAGGCCGCAGAGTCGACGCAACATGAGCATTCCTCCTCTAGCAAAGTAAAGCCAGCTCTCCGCCGTCCCCCTCCGGCCGCACCGTCACGGCCGCCCACGGCCCCTCAGATTACCGCAAGACAGCCTCCCGCAAGCCAAAGTTGTGCTTGTGGATAAAAAAAAAATCTGAAGGAACAAACGCCGCGCCAACCCGGACCGTCCACGGACCGTCCAGACTTGTCAAAATTG
>SLFH01000188.1 GCA_007124345.1 Phycisphaerales bacterium
ATCGGCGTCGAGAAGAAGCACCTCGCCGAAGCCGCAAAGCAGATCCGCAAGGCCTCGGGCGTCGAGACCATCAGCGACCCCAACGCCGAGAGCTCGTTCGAGGCGCTCAAGAAGTACGCCATCGACCTGACCGAGAAGGCCCAGCAGGGCAAGCTCGACCCCGTGATCGGGCGCGACGAGGAGATCCGGCGCTGCATGCAGGTGCTCAGCCGCCGAACCAAGAACAACCCCGTGCTCATCGGCGAGCCGGGAGTGGGCAAGACGGCCATCGCCGAGGGGCTGGCCCTGCGCATCATCAACCGCGACTGCCCCGAGAGCATGCGCGAGAAGCGCATCATGGCCCTCGATGTCGCGGCGCTGCTCGCGGGCGCGAAGTTTCGGGGCGAGTTCGAAGAACGCCTCAAGGCCGTGCTCCGCGAAGTGCAGGCCGCCAGCGGCGAGATCATCCTCTTCATCGACGAGCTGCACACCGTCGTCAGCGCCGGCGCCGCAGAGGGCGCCGTCTCGGCGGGCAACATCCTCAAGCCGGCTCTCGCCCGGGGCGAGCTGCAGACCATCGGCGCGACCACGCTCAACGAGTACCGCAAGCACATCGAGAAGGACCCCGCCTTCGAGCGCCGCTTCCAGCCCGTCTATGTCGGCGAGCCCAGCGTCGAGGAGACCGTCGCGATCCTGCGCGGGCTGAAGGAACGCTACGAGGCCCACCACGGCGTGCGCATCCAGGACGCCGCGCTCCTCGCCGCCGCGAACCTCTCCCACCGCTACATCGCCGACCGCTTCCTGCCCGACAAGGCGATCGACCTCGTCGACGAGGCCGCAAGCCGCCTGCGCCTCGAAAACGACTCGATGCCCACCGAGCTCGACGAGCTCCGCCGCAAGATCATGCAGCTCGAAATCGAACGCGAGGCCCTGAAGCTCGAAGCGGGCGCCAAGCGCGACGGCCGGGGCGAGGCCAAGCCCGAGAAAGAGAACAAGGAACTCGACCGCGTCGAACGCGAACTCGCCGAACTCCAGGAGCAGAACCGCGCCCTCACCTCTCGCTGGGACTCGGAAAAGAAAGACCTCGACGCCGTCAAGGAACTCAAGGCCAAGATCGACGCCAAACGCATCGAGCTCGATCAGGCCCAACGCCGCGGCGACCTCGAAACCGCCGCCCGCATCCAGTACGGCGAGATCGTCGAGCTCGAAAAGCAGCTCCGCGCCGCCGAGAAGATCCTCGATGAACGCCAGATCAAGGGCGACGCCCTCGTCAAGGAAGAGGTCGACGCCGAGCAGATCGCCGAGATCGTCGGCCGCTGGACGGGCATCCCCGTCAGCAAGCTCCTCGAGACCGAGCGCGAGAAGCTGACGAACATGGAGAGCCTGCTCCGCCACCGCGTGCTGGGGCAGGACGAGGCGCTGACGGCGGTCGCCAATGCCGTGCGGCGCAGCCGCGCCGGGCTGTCGGACCCCAACCGCCCGATCGGCAGCTTCCTCTTCCTGGGCCCGACGGGCGTCGGCAAGACCGAGACCTGCAAGGCGCTCGCGTCGTTCCTCTTCGACACCGAAGACGCGATGGTGCGGATCGACATGTCCGAGTACATGGAGAAGCACGCCGTCAGCCGCCTGATCGGCGCGCCCCCCGGCTATGTGGGTTATGAAGAAGGCGGCGCGCTGACCGAGGCCGTCCGCCGACGCCCCTACTCGGTGATCCTGCTCGACGAGGTCGAGAAGGCGCACCCCGATGTGTTCAATGTGCTGCTCCAGCTCCTCGACGACGGACGCCTCACCGACGGGCAGGGACGCACCGTTGACTTCCGCAACACGATCGTCGTGATGACCAGCAACATCGGCAGCCAGAAGATCCAGGAGATGACCGAGGCCGGCGCCGAGGACTGGGAGATCGAGGCCGCCGTCCGCGACCTCGTCCGTCACGGCCCCGGCGTCGATGTCCGCGGTCGCGGCCTCACCCCCGACATGGAGTCGGGCGACCTCAACGCCTCGCTCCGCATGCAGCAGCGAGAGGCCTTCTTCCGCCCAGAGCTCCTCAACCGCATCGACGAGACGGTCGTCTTCCACCAGCTCAAGAAGGACAGCCTGGCGGGGATCATCGAGATCCAGCTCGGGCGCCTCCGCGAGCGCCTCGCCGAACGCGACATCACCATCGAGCTCACCGACGAGGCCAAGGCCGGCATCGCCGAGGAGGGCTGGGACCCGGTCTTCGGCGCCCGCCCCCTCAAGCGGGTGATCCAGCAGCGCCTGGAGAACGCCCTGGCCAGCCGCATGCTCACCGGCGAGTTCGGCCCGGGCGACGCGATCCGAGTTGACCGCCAAGGCACGAGCCTGGTCTTCCAGAAAGGCGAGGCTGGAGTTACTTCAGCCGACTGAAACAAGGCGCGGCGCAATCTCAGTGAACAGGCACACTTTGAAACAAGAAGCCCCGAGCCGCCCTCACAAAGCCCGATCGTACTGAGCAGGCCCTGTCACACGGCCCATCACCACCGCTACTGGGCCTCGCCCGCTCCAGACGGAACTCCGTCTTTGGCAGATCAGGCTCCCGTATCTAATCTTGTTCTGACAAATGACGACAAACCGGTGTGTCTTTGCCCTACCCCGACAACGCGCCGGCGAGCGGCGGGTTCCGCCCCACCGACCTGCTCACCCTCGTCAACGCGCTGCCCGACGCCGTCTTCGTCAAAGACCTCAACGGGACCTACCTCTTCGCCAACCACGCCGCACGCGAGTTCACCGGCGGCGGCGATCTGATCGGACGCAATGTCCGCGAGGTCTTCCGGCCGACAGAGGCCGAAACCATGATCGCCACCGACAACGAGGTCGCGACGCACAGAAGGCCAATAACCCGCCAGTACACCATCCGACCCGCCGACGGCACAAAACGCCTCATGGAGGTCGTCAAGGTCCCCATCTTCGGTGAGGACGGTCAGCCCTGGGGCGTCATCGGCATCAGCCGCGACATCACAGAACGACACATCGCCGAGTCCCGCCTCGGAGAGTCCGAACGCTTCCTCAGACTCATCCTCGACAACATCCGGCAGACCCTCTTCTGGAAAGACCGCAACGGCGTCTACCAGGGCGGCAACCGCCAGTTCCTGATCGACACAGGCAAGACCGATGTCGTCGGCCTCACCGACTCGGACATGCCATGGACAGAAGCCGAGGCGGCCCACTACACCGCCTGCGACCAGCGCGTCATGCGCACCGGGCACCCCGACTTCGACATCATCGAGGAGTCGACCGACGCCGCAGGACGCAGGCGATGGCTCAAGACCGACAAGATCCCCCTGCGAAACACCGCGGGCGAGGTCGTCGGCGTGCTGGGCAGCTCCGAAGACATCACCGAGCTCAAGCTCACACAGGCCAAGCTCGAACAGGCCCGCGACGCCGCCGAAACCGCCAACAGAGCCAAGAGCGAGTTCCTCGCCAACATGAGCCACGAGATCCGCACCCCGATGACCGCCATCATCGGCTACGCGGAGATCCTCGAAAGCGGCGAGCTCGACGAGGAACGCCAGCGCGAGTTCATCCGCGTGATCCGGCGCAACGGCGAGCACCTGCTCAACATCATCAACGATGTCCTCGATCTCTCCCGCGTCGAGGCCGGACGCATGGCCATCGACGAGGCCGCCGCCCCGCTCCCCGACCTGCTGCACGACTCGGTCTTCCTCATGCGCGCCCGCGCCGAGCAGAAGGGGGTCGCCCTCGGCCTGATCTACAAGTCGCCCATCCCCGAAACCGTCCTCACCGACCCCACACGCTTCCGCCAGATCCTCATGAACATGGTCGGCAACGCCATCAAGTTCACACAGCGCGGGAGCGTCGCCGTCGAGGTCGAGCTCGATGTCAGGGACGGCGCCGAGATCCTCTCCGTCGATGTCGTCGACTCCGGCGTCGGCATCCGCCCGGAAGACGCCGAACGCCTCTTCCTCCCCTTCGAGCAGGCCGACGCCTCCTCCACAAGACGCTTCGGCGGCTCCGGCCTCGGCTTGGCCATCTCCAGACGCTTCGCAGAGCTGCTCGGAGGCGATGTCAGGCTCGTCGAGTCACACCCCGGCGCCGGCTCGCGCTTCCGCTTCGACCTGCCCGTCCAGGCCCCCGGCGGCCTGCGCCTCGTCGCGCACGACAGCCTCTGGACCTCGCCCTCGCGCGAGCGGCCCGTGCCCGACAACGAACTCCCCAAACTCGCCGGACGCGTCCTCCTCGCAGAAGACGGGCCCGACAACCAACGCCTCATCGCCCACCACCTCCGAAGCTTTGGCCTCAAGGTCTGCGTCGCCTCCAACGGCCAGGAAGCCATCGAACTCGTCCTCGCCGCCGCGGACAAGACGCCGTACAACCTCGTCCTCATGGACATGCAGATGCCCGTCGTCGACGGCTATCAGGCCACACGATCGCTCCGCGAACTCAGCGTCCAGACCCCCATCGTCGCCCTCACCGCCCACGCCATGCGCGGCGACCGCAGCCGCTGCCTCGACGAGGGCTGCAACGACTACGCCACCAAGCCGATCAGCCGCAGCGACCTCCACGCCCTCTGCGCCCGCTTCCTCCCCAAAGCCGCCCAGGCAGCCTGAGCCCCCCGCGCCCCCTCCCCCGCCTGCTCGCCTGTTCGCCCCGCTCGCCCGCGAAGCGGGCGCCCCCACTCCCTATCCTCATCCCATGAGCCAGATCGACCGCGAAGTCCTCGCCGGGCGCCTCGCCGCGGCTTCACTCCTCCGGGGCGAGTTCACCCTCCGCTCCGGCCGCAAGAGCAGCTACTACCTCGACAAGTACCGCTTCAGCACACTCCCCGATGTCCTGCGTGACCTCGGCGCACTCTTCGCCGAAGAGATCGAGAAGATCGAGGCGGAGCTCGGCCCCGTCCACCGACTCGCAGGCGCCGAGCTCGGCGGCATCCCCCTCGTCACCGCCGCCGCACTCGAAACAGGCAAGCCCTGCGTCTTCATCCGCAACGCCAAGAAGGACTACGGCACCGCCCAGCAGCTCGAAGGCCTCCTCGAAGAGGGCGAACGCGTCGTCGTCCTCGAAGATGTCGCCACCACCGGCGGCCAGGCGCTCGAAGCCGTCGGCGTCCTCCGCGAAGCGGGCGCAGAAGTCCTCGGCGTGATCGCCACCATCGACCGTGAAGAAGGCGCCGCCGAATCAATGCAGAAAGCCGGCGTCCGCTTCGTCTCCCTCTTCACCAAGAGCGATCTGGGCGTGCAGTAAACCAACGCACTCCGACACACAAACACAACGGAACTGTGGCACTGGCGGCTAGCCCGCCAGTGTCTCTCCCTCCCTTCCCGGACGGCGCCGCTCGCCGACCCGTGTCCCCTACCCCTCCTGTGGCGCCGGCCGCCGCATCACCCGCCCCTCTCA
>SLFH01000144.1 GCA_007124345.1 Phycisphaerales bacterium
CCGTCGCCCTAATCACCCTCGACCCCGCCAAGATCGGCGTCATGAGTTGCAACCCCGCCATCGGCGGGCTCGCCAAGGGCCAGCTCGTCCGCGAGGTCGACGCCATGGGCGGGCTCATGGGCCTGGCCGCCGACGCCACCGGCATCCACTTCAAAGTCCTCAACACCAGCAAGGGCCCGGCGGTCCACGGCCCCCGCTGCCAGAACGACAAGCACGCCTACGCCGAGGCCGTGCAGGCCCTCATCGCCTCCCGCCCGGAGATCGCCGTCGTCCGCGCCGCCGTCGAAAGCCTGAACTTCAAGGGCACACAGCTCGCCGGCGTCCGCATCAGAACGCCCGAGGGCGAGGCCGAGCTCCGAGCCCCGGCCGTGGTCCTGACCACCGGCACCTTCATGCGCGGGCTCATGCACACCGGCGAGAAGAAATCCGCTGGCGGGCGCCACGGCGAGGCCCCGTCCGTCGGCATCTCCGACGAGCTCAGACGCCTCGGCTTCGAGCTCGGACGCCTCAAAACCGGCACGCCCCCGCGCCTGCGCAAGTCCACCATCGATTGGGACAGCCTCCCGATCCAAGCCGGCGACGACGAGCCCCTCCCCTTCTCCGACCTCACCGAACGCGGCCCGTGGTCCGCGGGCAAACTCGCCTGCGACCGCTTCCCGCTCCTCGAACAACTCGACTGCCGTCAGACCCGCACCACCCCCGACGCCCACGAGCACATCCGACAGAACCTCCACCGCGCCCCGATGTTCAGCGGCCAGATCGAGTCCGTCGGACCCCGCTACTGCCCCTCCATCGAGGACAAGGTCAACCGATTCGCCGACCGCGAATCCCACGGTGTCTTCCTCGAACCCGAGAGTCACCGCTCCGACTGGGTCTACTGCAACGGCATCGCCACGAGCCTGCCCGAAGATGTCCAGCTCGCCCTCGTCCGCGCCATGCCCGG
Source organism: Phycisphaerales bacterium (assembly GCA_007124345.1). Lineage (GTDB taxonomy): Bacteria > Planctomycetota > Phycisphaerae > Phycisphaerales > UBA1924 > SLFH01. Next base: position 944 of record SLFH01000144.1, read on the forward strand.
GTGCGAGAAGGCCGAGGTGCTCCAGTACGGCTACGCCGTCGAGTACGACATGGTCCGGCCCCACCAGATCCACGCGACGGGCATGACAAAGAGCGTCGAGGGCCTCTTCCTCGCCGGGCAGATCAACGGCACCAGCGGCTACGAAGAAGCCGCGGCCCAGGGCCTCGTCGCCGGCCTCAACGCCGCGAGGTTTGCGCTCGGCGCAGAACCCCGAACGCTCGGGCGCCACGAGGCGTACATCGGCGTGCTAATGGACGACCTGGTGACCAAGACGCCGGTCGAGCCCTACCGCATGTTCACCAGCCGCGCCGAGCACCGCCTGCTCCTGCGCGCCGACAACAGCGCCGACAGACTCACGCCGCTCGCCGACGAACTCGGGATGCTGGCCACGACGGACCTCGGGCGGTTGCGGCGCGAGGCCTTCCGCCTGCGTGAACGAGAGAAAGCCGAGCTCGCCAGCTCCATCGCCGAGGCGAAGCTCGACGGCGAGCCGCTGACGAAAGCACTCGTGCGTTCCGAGTTCGGCTTCGAAGACCTGCGACGGGCGCTCCCCGGCGTCCGTGCCACCCGCTCGTCGTGGATGGGCGTCTACGCCTCGATGAAGTACGCGCCGTACATCGAGCGACAGGAGGCCGAGATCCGGCGCCAGTCGAAGATGGAACGCAAGCGCATCCCCCCCGCCCTGGATTTCGGCGCCATCGCCCCGATGCGCAAGGAAGCCCGCCAGGCCCTCGGCCGCTTCCGCCCCGAGACCTTCGGCCAGGCCGGACGCCTCGAAGGCGTCACCCCCGCCGACCTCACGCTCCTCGCCGTCGTCGTCGAACGCTTCAAGCGGGGCGAGCCCCAGCCGGGCGCACCCGCCGGCGCAGTCTGACTCCCGCCTCCCATTCGCAATCACACCCGCACGCGACACGCCCCGAAGAACCCCACGGAGCCCGTCGATGAACTCCTCTCGCATGCTTCTCAAGCCTCAACGAGCCGTCGCGCACGCTCTCCTCGCGGCGATGCTGCTCGTGCTCCCCGACTCCGCCCCCGCCAATGCAGCAAGCCCGCCCCGGCCGGTCCTCTCCTGGACCGACCCCGATTGCGACCGCGTCCTCATCGTCGCCCACCGCGCCTCGATCCACCTGGCCCCCGAGAACTCGCTGCGGGCCATCGAGCTCGCCATGCTCTACGGCGCCGACATCGTCGAGGTCGATCTCCGACGAACCGGCGACGGCCGTTACATCCTCATGCACGACACAACCGTCGACCGCACCACCAACGGGCGTGGCGAGGTCGCCGAGCTCACGCTCGAAGAGGTCCGCGCCCTCCGCCTGCTCGGCCCCGACGGCCCGACAGACCACCAGGTCCCAACGCTCGAAGAAGCGCTCGAGCTCGTCCGCGGGCGCGCGATGGTCAACCTCGACAAGGTCGCGCCGGATCAGATGGCCGAGGTCGCCGAGATCGTCGCGACGCTGGGTATGCTCGACCACGCGCTCTTCAAGTCGCGCGAGCAGCCGGAGCAGGCCGCCAAACGCCTCTCCGCCCTCCCGCCCGAGGTCCGCTACATGCCGATCATCACCGCCAGCAGAATCGCCGACGAAGACCTCATCGAGCTGATCGAACGCTACCACGAACTCACCGGCGCCACGGCGGTCGAGCTCATATTCAATCGCAGCAACGCCGACCGCATGACCCACGAGCTCTTCTCACGAATCAACGACATCGGCGTCCGCGTCTGGATCAACACCCTCTGGGACGGCAGGCTCTCGGGCGGGCTCGGCGACGACTCCGTCGGCGTCTCACACCCCGAGAAACTCTGGGGCACGCTCATCGAGGCCGGCGTCGGCGCAATCCAGACCGATTACCCGATCCATCTGCGCGCGCTGCTCGCCTCGCAACGCTTCGCCCGCAAGCCGCACAGCCCGGCGGAGTCGGATGATTGAGGCGCCCCGCACTGGGGCTGCCTCACTCTCGGGCCTGAACATCTGCCGGAAGCCGTCCGCCCGGACTCGACGCCGATCGGCCGGCGCCGACGGCGACGCCCTACTTCCCGGGGCGACGCTCGAAGTAGAGCGTTTGCTCACGCCGGTCGACCGTGACCACAAAGGGCTCGATCCCGTGGTTGCCTACCGCGGCGATGACCTCGAAGGTGTCGAAGGGGTATCGCCCACCCAGCGGCCGGGGATTCGGCGATGCAGCGCCTTCCCGCTCATAGCAGGGCGCAAGGTTCATGCCGCCGACAACGAAGGACCGGAACACCTCCCCGTCGCCTCCTTCGGCTACACGCGAGTCGATATGGAACTGCGGATTGCCGGTGTCGAGGTGCGCGTAGCCTTCATGGCCGTTGACGGACACGGGGAACCAGATGTTGTGCTGGTCGCCCCGGTAGGCGGTTTTCGCGACCGGGTCGGCGTCGAAAAGCGTGCGCTGCTCGCTGTCCATGGGCCGCAGCGTGATCAGGCCCTCGCGGGCGTCGACGGAGACGAGATAGTTCGAGAACATGTTGATCCCGACGACTCCGGCAATAGGCCGGTCGCCGAATATCTCCGGCGACTCTTGACTGTACCGATCGTTCATTCGATGGATCATTCGATCGATGTGCTCGGACTTGCCCTGCGTCGGCCTCTCGAACTCGAGACCGGCGACGCGGGCCGTCTCGATCGTGCCGAACTCCCCCCGAAGCTCTTCGAGCATGATGATCGGGATGAAGGTTCCTGTGTCGAAGATGAACAGGTGGGATGCCCACTCCTCGCCGTTGAACACCTCCAGCGGGATGAAGAGATAGTTGAATCGGATGAGCTCGATCGTGACGGGACCGCCGATGGGCGTCGAATCGATTGCGATCTGCTGAACCCGCCCGGCGCCCGGGCCTCCCTTTGCAGGCAATTCCCCTTCCCGCGGGTTCAGGCGGTAGCCGATCAACTCGCCTTCATCGTCGTGGATCGGAACGGGACGGTATCGACCGGTCTGAAGGCGGTCGCGGAACTCTTCCCGCTCGATCTCCGCGCCGGTGTGGTCCTTGAAGACGGTGTCTGGCGTGATCCGCATCTGTTGCCCGGATGCGGAAACAGCGAAACAGCACGCCATGGTTGCGGCGGCGAGCAGGACGAGCAATTGACCGGAGTTGCGCATCGGTGGTGACCTTTCCGAGATGGGGTTCGAGGCGTGCTCCGTTCCCTGTGTGGCGGCAACGGAAGCAGAAGCGGCTTTCGACACCAAGACGACTCAGGACACGAGTCCTATCCGAACACAGGCCGGCCGCCAGACGCGAGCCGCCGACCAGACGCCCGCAAGACGCGGTCGCCGCCGCGATCCCGCCTCACAAAGAGATGCGCAGAAAGCCCCGGGCTGTCAGAAAATCACGGATTCAGACTCGATTTTTCCTGGCCACGCCGGCGGGAACGACGGCGCGGCGGTGTGACCAGACTCGTCGTGGGTAGAACAGACAGAGCCACCGAGGAGAGCCGGCCACCCCGTCCACCTGTGCGCTGCTCACCTCGCAAAGCTCCGCCGGAGAAGGCCGACGCACCGCGGCGTCCAAAGATTGGTCCCTCCGCCCTTCCGGCGCGTCCGCCGAGATAGGCTTGCAGCAGAGTCAATCACGGAGGACAACACATGCTCACGACACGATCGCTCATTGCCGCGGCCGGCGCCGCGGCGCTCTTCGCCTTCGCAGGCTGCGCCGCACCCGGCCACCGAACAGCTTTCGATCCCGACCGGCGCATCTTCATCCCCGAGGCCGAAGACCTCGTCGCCGCCCTCCGCGTCAGCGCCGTGCACGACGGCGAGCACATCCAGATCCGCTACGAGTTCCCCACAGACAACCCGAGCTGGTACCACCAGTATTGGGTCTTCCAGGACGGCGCGTGGACCCGCTACGGCAGCTCTCCCGCCGGGCCCGAGCCGCACGGCTTCTATGAAGACCGCATCTCCGTCGCCATCGACGCGGGCAACATCCCCCATTACGACACCTACGGCGGCTTCCTCGTCACCCACCCCGGCGTACGCAGCCGCACCGACGAGGTCTCCCAGGAACAGGCCGAGGCCCACCCGCACATCGGTCAGCGCCTCGGCGAGAGCGATGTCCGCAAGTTTGTCGCGGTGTCACGCACCGAAAGTCCGCTCGATTCCCGCTGGTCGAGCGTGCGCGACCCGGCCGAGCTCATGGACCTGCGCCGGCGGAGTGTCTTCCTCGACACATGGCAGTGGCGCGCCCACCGCAGCAACCCCGTCGGCTACGCCGACAACGGCTATGTGCTCGACTATCGCCTCTCCTCAGAGGGGCGCTCGATGTACACCACCAACGCCAACGAAAATGGCGACGGCCCCGCCTTCGTCTTCAACGAAAGAGCCGCGGGAGTCCGGGCGCTCAGCAAGAATCGCCTGCTCGAGCGCGGCTACTCG
>SLFH01000214.1 GCA_007124345.1 Phycisphaerales bacterium
CGCGGCAGCCGACGGCGGCCTGGGCGAGGCGCGGGCCGATCGACTCGGCGACCTGGCGGGCCGTCACCGGGGCGTCGAACTGTTTGACCGAACCGTCTGGGAGGGTGATGGCGGGCATTCTTTGAGGTCTCCGGAAGTGTCGGCCGCTTGTTTTCGAGCGCGGCCGCGGGGATCAGCATCGGCGGGTCGGGGGGTATCTCAACGAAATCGCGGTCAATGAAAACGCCCGGCCTTGGTCAGCCGGGCGCGGGGTGGTTGTGCAAACAGCGATCGCGGGCGGCCGGCTATCCGCCCCTCGTCGGCGTGGTGGTGGTCGTAGTCTTGCCGGTCGAGCGTCGCATGCGCTGAGGATAGCCGCCGGGCGAGGGGGCGGGCAAGACCTCCCCCGCTTTGACCCGGGGGGCCGGGGCCCTGACAATCCCGGGCCGAGCCCCAACGGCTCGCCCCCGCTCCCGTCCCGAGGCCCTTGATCTGGTGGTTGACGCATGATCTGCCCCTTCTGCGGGTCCAACGAAGACAAGGTGATCGACTCGCGGGCCGCCGAGGCGGGCAAGGTCATCCGCAGGCGACGCCAGTGCACCTCCTGCGACAAACGCTTCACCACCTATGAACGCGTCGAGCAGACCAGCCGCATCGCCGTCGTCAAGCGTGACGGCAAACGCGTCCCCTTCGACCGCGACAACATCGCGCGGGGGCTCGACGCCGCCTGCGGCAAGCGCCCCGTCTCCGAAGACGCCAAGCAGCGGCTCGTCGACGAGGTCGAGGAAGAGCTGCACCGGGAGTTCGACCGCGAGGTTTCGAGCCAGGTCATCGGCGAGCGGGTGATGGCCAAGCTGCGCGACCTCGACGAGGTGGCGTACATCCGCTTCGCAAGCGAGTACCACCAGTTCAAGACGGTCGACGACATCATGGAGGAGCTCAAGGCGATGACGAGCAAGCCCAAGGATGTGAAGAACCAGCAGGGACTGTTCCCGTGACGAGGCTGTTTGCATGAATAGACGAGGCGCTGTCAACGCGGGGCTGGTCGTGGCGCTGGTGGTCGGTCTGCCGCTCATGCTGATGGGCGTCGGGATTGTCTGGCTGCTGCTGACGGCGTCGGACGGACCGGGCGATCGCGTGCTGCCAGATGCGGCGCCCGCCCGCGAGAGCCTCGAAGACCGGGCCCGACGCATCGACTACAGCTACGACCGCGTCAAGGCCCGGCAGGGCGAGCAGCTCTGGTTCCGCATGTGCTACGGCTGCCACTCCGACGACGGGTCGGTGGTCGAGGGGCCGTCGTTCCTGCACCTGTACGGCTCGGAGGTCGTGCTCGTCGGCGGGACAACGGTGATCGCAGACGAGGAGTACCTCCGGCGGGCGATCCTGGACCCGTACGACCAGGTGCGCCGGGGGTGGGAGAACATGCGGACGATGCCGCCCAACCGCGGGGTGCTGAACGATCAGCAGGTCGGGCAGCTCATCGAGTTCATCAAGAGCCTGGCCGAGCCGAACATGCCCGAGCCCCCCACCGACGAGCCGGATCCTGACGAGGCCGGGCCGGAGAACGCCGGGAGCGGCTGACCCGGGCCCCTTGAATACACTTCGACCGAACACGCGACCCAGGGAGCGACCATGGCGAGCAAGATCTTCAAGTCACCGGCCGACACGCTCGCGGACCTCCGCGACAAGGGCATCCTCACCGACGGGTGCACGATCCATGTCGGCGGGTTCGGGCTCTGCGGCATCCCCGAGCACCTCATCATGGCCCTGCGCGACACCGGCGTGAAAGACATCACCTGCATCAGCAACAACGCCGGCGTCGACGACTGGGGCCTCGGCCTCCTGCTCAAGACGCGCCAGATCAAAAAGATGGTCTCGAGCTATGTCGGCGAGAACTCGGTCTTTGAGAAGCAATTCATCGAGGGCGAGCTCGAGGTCGAGTTCAACCCGCAGGGGACGCTCGCCGAGCGGATCCGGGCGGCGGGCGCGGGCATCCCCGCGTTCTACACCCCCACCGCAGTGGGCACGATCGTCGCGGATGGAAAGGAAGTCCGCGAGTTCTTCCGCCCCGAGGACGACACGAGAAACTTCAACCGGGGCCCGGACCCCGAGGGCGCCCTGCGCAAGCCCTATGTGATGGAGACGGCGCTCTTCGCCGACCTCGCCCTGGTCAAGGCCGACGCTGCCGACGAGTTCGGCAACCTGCGCTACCGCAAAACCGCCCGAAACTTCAACCCGATGATGGCGACCGCCGCGAGGTTTGTGGTGGCGGAGGTCGACCGGATCGTGCCGCTGGGCGAGTTCGACCCCGACGATGTGCACACGCCGGGCAACTTCGTCGACCGCCTCGTGCAGACTGAGAGCGAGAAGCGGATCGAGCAGCGGACCGTGCGCAAGGGCTGAACCTCACGCCCATGTCGCGCCGGCCCCAATCCGGCGGGCAGGCGAGAGCCGTACGAGCGACGGGGGATGAAAGGGCGGGCCATGAAGACAAAGCACCTGAAGATTGCGGCGTTCTCGGCCTTGTCGGCTCTTGTGCCGATCTCGCTTGCGGAGATCGTCTCCGAAGAGATTCGGTATCTGCACGACGGGGTCGAGCTCAAGGGCCTGATGGTCTACGACAGCGAAGCGGAGGGGCGGAGGCCGGGCGTGCTCGTCGTCCACGAATGGTGGGGTCGCGGCCCGTACGCAGAGAAGCGGGCGAGGATGCTCGCCGAGCACGGCTTCGTGGCGTTCGCGCTGGACATGTACGGCACCGGCGTGCTTGTTGATTCGCCCGCGGAAGCCCGCGAGCTCGCGATGCCCTTCTACGCCGACCGCCCGCTCATGCGCGATCGGGCGATCGCCGGCCTCGATGTCCTGCTCGGCTCTGAACGCGTCGACCCCGACCGGGTCGCGGCGATCGGCTACTGCTTCGGCGGGACCGTCGTGCTGGAGATGGCGCGGGCCGGGGCGCCACTGGCGGCGGTCGTCTGCTACCACGGCGGCCTGACCGGCCCGCACCCCATGCGCGAGGGCGCGTTCGCCGGCACGGTCGCGGTCTTCAACGGCGCCGCCGACCCGATGGTCACCCACGACGACAAGAAGGCGTTCGTCGAGGAGATGCACAAGGCGAAGGCCGACTTCGTCTTCATCGACTATTCCGGCGCACTGCACTCGTTCACCAACCCCCGGGCCGACGGCCTCGGAATCAACGGGGTCGGCTACGACAAGAAGGCCGATGAAAGGTCGTGGAGGCACACACTCGACCTGTTCAGAGAGGTCTTCGCCGCGGGAGACCGTGATAGGGACGATTGAGCCGAAGGAAACGGCTCGGCGAGCCGTGCCACCCCGAATCCCGAGACCGAGCCCGAGAGGAAAGGAAAGACCAATGCCCCTGGACAGAGATCAGATCGCAGCGCGTGCCGCGCGGGAGCTCGAGGACGGGTTCGTCGTCAACCTCGGCATCGGCATGCCGACCCTCGTGGCCAACCACATCCCGGGCGGCATGGATGTCTGGCTGCAGTCTGAGAACGGGCTCCTGGGTATCGGCCCGTACCCGACCGACGGCGAGGTCGACGCCGACCTGATCAACGCGGGCAAGCAAACGGTCACCGCTCGCAGGGGCGCAAGCTTCTTCTCGTCGGCCGACTCGTTCGCGATGATCCGGGGCGGGCACATCGACATGTGCATCCTCGGCGCGATGGAGGTCTCCGAGAAAGGCGACATCGCCAACTGGATGATCCCCGGCAAAATGGTCAAGGGCATGGGCGGGGCGATGGACCTCGTCGCCGGCGTGCAGAAGGTCGTCGTCGCCATGGAGCACTGCAACAAGAAGGGCGAGCCGAAAATCGTCAAGGCCTGCACCCTCCCGCTCACCGGCGTCGAATGCATCGACATGGTCATCACCGACCTGTGCGTCCTGAAGATGAACCCCGACCGCAAGCGCTTCGAGCTGATCGAGCTCGCACCGGGCGTCACCGCCGACGAGGTGGTCGAGAAGACCGGCGCCGAGCTGATCGTTCCCGCGTCCGTCCCCACGCTGGAGGCCTGAGTGCCCCTCTACCGCGTCACCGGCATCCACGCCTCGTCGCACCGCGACAGCGAGCTGTACATCGACGCCGCGTCGCCCGAGGTCGCCATCAACACCGCGCGACGGCGCAGCCTTCTCTCGCCGGCGGTTGAACCGGTCGAGGGCGGCATCGCCCCGCCGGGCTCGGCGGTCATCGTCAAGCCCGCGGCCTCGGCCTTCCCCCTCCGCGACCGGCCGATCCGAACTATCGCGTGGGGCGTGTTCTTCGGCGGGCTGCTGCTGATCGTTGCGATCGCGGTGATCCATGGGATCATCCGGGGGTTTGTGCCTTCGCCGCCCGTGTGACCGACACGTCACCGGGCAAGTTCGAAGTCCGCCGGCTCGATCCGCGTTTGTTCGCGACGCCTGACAGGCTTGAACGACCGGCCTGACTTTCGGCGGCGCCGTCGCGGCCAAGCCCGCCGAACAGCCCTGAGGAGCGCCGCGGGGTCGCGTTCGGCGTAACGCTCACGCTTCTGGCGATAGCCATCGAGGATCGGCCCGGCTGTCGCGCGGATCTCGTCTTCTCGGGGGTCGCCCGCGTAGTCCTCCGGCGCCGCCCAGACGAACCTGTTGGTCTCCGCCTCGTGCGTCGGCACCGAGATGAACCGGCGCCGCACGAGGCGCCCGGTCTCTTCCTGCTCCGCCGCGGCGGCGACAAAGAAGTCGATCGCGGCGTCCGGATACCCGAAGAGGTACCCGTAGGCCCGGAACCGATCGAGCTTCGGAAGGCGCTCGGCGATCGCGAGCACGACTTCCGGATCCGCTTCGGGGTCGACGCCAAGAGGGGCCCAGAAGGCCCGCTGCTCGTGCAGCATGCGTCGCATCGAGGCCCTGTGCACCACGAACGCTTCGGCCGAGCGTTTCGAGTCCCACTCGGCCGCGAAGACCATCACGCCCGCGGCGATCTCTCCGTCGTCGATCCGCTCGAGCAGCGCCCGGGTGCGGACGAGGGGTTCAAGGTCTGGATACTCGGTGCTCAGGCGGTGGCTCCAGAAGCCGGTGCTCATCGGCTTGAGCCCGCCCGCGACGGTGAAGAGCGCCTCGCGGTCGAGCATGCGGAGCACAAGCTCACCGAACTCCTGCCGCTCATCGGGCGTGAGGCCCCGCGTCGGGTCCGCGGGCCCCATGGCGGTGCACCCGCCGAACATCAGGGACGCGAGCAGGAGCAACGGCCAGCGGATTCGGGCGGGCGGTGTCGGCGGCAAGAGGCGTGCTCCTGGGTGGGCGTGTGCGCGTCGGGTTGACCCGCGGGGGCTTGATGATAATAGTAACGCATTATCATTGACCGGGCCA
>SLFH01000330.1 GCA_007124345.1 Phycisphaerales bacterium
CACTCAGCAACGACGATCCGACGCTCCAGGCGAGACTTCTCGAAGAGCTCATCCGCACGCCCGAGGCGGACCACCTGCTCGAACCGATGCTCGAACGATTCGCCACGCTCGTCACGCCCTCGCCCGACATCCGCGAGCAGCTGCGCCTCGTGCACATGCTGCTCGACTTCCACGACCGCAGGCCCGGGCACGCGCGGGCCGACGAGTTCACCCAGCGGGCGCTGCACGCGGCGATGAACCACGCGCGGGCGCAGGAGCCGGGCACGACCGCACGCCTCGCCGCCGACGAGCTCTACGAGCACGCCCTCCGGCGCGCCGTCACCCGCGAGAACCTCAGCCACAAGGCGTACTGGACGCAGGAGGCCTCGCGCGTCCGCCTGGCGATCGCTTCGGCCCGCAAGAGGACAGGCGATCTTCAGATGCTCTCACGAATCGGGCCAGAGCAGCCCCAGACGCCCGCCGCCGTCACGCTCTATCGAGAGATCCTCGACCGCTCGATCGCCGAGTTTGCGCCCTTGGCCGAATCGGGCGAGGGTGAGCAGGCCGAGATCGCCCAGATCACGATCCAGCGTTTGCTCAAAGGAGCGATCGGCTACTTCGATGTCCGCCACGCCGGCGCCCGCCACGCGCTGGACGCCCGCGAGATGCTCGTCGAGTGGCTCGATGAAGAGGAGCGATCAGAGAAGCTCGAACTGTTGAGGCAGGTCTTTGTCGACAACGCGGCCGACTTCGAGCGCAGGCGTCGTGTCGGGCTGACGCTCGCCGATGCGCACCTGGCGGCGGGCGAGCTCTCCGAGGCGTTCGCGCTGGTCCGCCCGCTCCTGGAGCCGCCCGACGCCGCCGACGAGCCGGACTGGCTCGCCTGGGCGATCGCGCTGGAGGTGCTCGAAGCGCGCGACGCCCTCGGCGTCCGAGCCGACATCCGCGCCCACCTGGCGGCCCTGCGCACCCGAGACCCCGCCCTGGGCGGGGCCGAGCCGGCCGGCCGCCTCGAAGCGATGGAAGCCCGCCTGCGCAATTAGTCCATCTCCCTCACCTGCTCCAACCTCCCCGCCCGCCGAAGGCGGGCGGCTACACTCGCGCCGCATGGACGCATGGCTGAACACGCTCGGGGGCAGGTTCATCGTCTTCGACGGGCCCGACGGCTCGGGGAAGACGACCCAGCTCAAACGCTTCGTCGCGGCCTGCCGCGACGCGGACGCCATGGTCGAGGAGCTCCGCGAGCCCGGGGGCACCGCCATCGGCGAGCGGATCCGCGACCTGCTCCTCTCCCACGGCGAGGAGGACATCGACCCCGTCTGCGAGATGCTGCTGTACATGGCCAGCCGGGCCCAGCTCGTCGCCTGCCGCATCGAGCCGCTGCTGGAGCAGGGGTTCCTCGTCGTCGCCGACCGGTTCGTCAGCTCGACCCTGGCCTACCAGGGCGCCGCCGGCGGCGTGCCCGAAGAGCACATCTACCAGGTCGCCGAGATCGTTTGCGACAAGATCAGGCCCGACCTCGTCGTGCTCTTCGATGTCGACGAGGTCACCGCCGGCCGACGCCTCAGCCCCCTCCTTGACCGCATGGAGGCCAAGGGACGCGCCTTCCACGCCCGCGTCCGCAAGGGCTACCTCGACCAGGCCCAACGCGACCCCGAACGCCACCTCGTCATCGACGCGTCCCAGCCTCCCGACAAGGTCTTCGAGGACCTGCTGCGCGGCGTTCGCGAACGGCTCATCGAGGACGGGCCGGGGGCATGATCGCCCACACCGTCTTTGCCGCCGGCGCTTTCCTCGCCGGGTCCATCCCCACGGCCCTGCTGATCGGCCGCGCCTACGGCATCGACATCCGCCAGCACGGCTCGGGCAACGTCGGCGCGACCAACCTCGGACGCGTCCTCGGAACCAAGGTCGGCGTCGCCTGCTTCTTCTTCGATGTGCTCAAGGGGTTCATCCCCGTGCTGACCTACGGCCTCTGGTCCGGGCACGCCGGCAGCCTCGATCTGCCCGCATCCGACGCCTGGCTCTGGCTGCTCGTTGCCGGGTGCGCCATCCTCGGGCACATCTTCACCCCGTGGCTGAAGTTCAAGGGGGGCAAGGGCGTGGCGACCGGGCTCGGCGCGATGCTGGCGATCTACCCGGCGATGACCGTCCCGGCGCTGTGCGCCTTTGCGGTCTGGATCCTCAGCGTCAAGATCTGGCGGATGATCGGCCCGGCCTCGGTGCTCGGCGCGGCGACCCTGCCGATCGCAACGCTCGGCGCGTTCTGGATCGGTGGCGAACTGACGAGAGTGACGCCGTTTGTTGTCGTCACGGCGTTTCTGGCTCTGGTCGTGATCGTCCGCCATCGGACGAACATCGTCCGCGCCCTTGCGGGGACCGAGCCGAAGATCGGCGAGGGTCGGCGGGCGAACGCCGAGGCCGAGAACCAAGTGGGCGCAGATTCCGCCGAATAACGATCATCGGGACAGGACTTGCCGTTTTTGACGCCTGAAGCGGGGGTCGGCCCTGTCGGATCATGTCGAAACCTGATGATTGTTGTCGGGCGTGCCGATGAGACCCCTGCTCGCATCAGCGGGCTCTGGAGGTTCCCATGGTGCAGTTGCGACTGGTCGATGATCGCGAGTTCGAGTGCGACGCGATCCCGTTCCCGATCGACCGGGCCAGGAACGCCCCCGGTCGAGACGCCGACGCGCAGGACGCGATCCGCGCCGCCGAGCGAGCGATGGACGACATCCAGTCCAAGCTGGATGAGCTCGAGGGACTGATCAGCCCGCTCCCGTTCCGGGCCTACGCCAGAGACGACGACGGGCCCTCGGCCGCCTGAGCGGTCGCTCTCCTCGCCGGCCTTCGCCGGTGGGGGCGACCGGGTCAGCCCTCGCCCACGCGGACGACCAGCAGCGTCTCGTCGTCGCGGGTGCTCTGCAGCCCGGCGAACTGGCGGATCGACCAGAACACATGCTCGATGATCTCTGAAGCCGTCGGCGCCGGTTCCTGTCGGACCGCGCGCTGCACGGCCTCGATCAGGCGCGCCCGACCGAACGCTCTGCGCTGAAAGTTCTGGCGTTCGGTCAGCCCATCGGTGAAGGCGACGAGCACATCGCCGGGGAGGAGCTCGATCTCCGCCGAATCGTAGAAGTGGGTCGGCTCGACGCCGACGACCATCCCCCCCGCGTCGAGCACCCGCCGCACCGACCCGTTCGCCGAGAGCAGCACCGGCGGCTCGTGCCCCGCCGAGCAGTAGCGGAGCACGCGCCGGTCGGGGTCGACATGGGCGTACCAGAGCGTGGCGAACTCGTTCTGCAGCGTGTCGCGGCACATCGCCCGGTTCACGCGACCGACGACCTCCTCGACGGTCCGCCGACCAGAGTCGGCGAACGCCCGGAGCGACCCGCGCACGCTCGCCATCATCAGGGCCGCGGCGATCCCGTGCCCGACCACATCGCCGATGAGCAGCTCGATGCGTCCGGCGTGCCTGACGATGTCGTAGAAGTCGCCCCCGACGACCTCGGAGGGGATGTACCTCGCGGCGAACTCGTACCCGGGCGCCTCGGGCAGCGCCGCGGGCATCATCCGGCGCTGCACATCGGCCGCCAAGGCGAGCTGGCGCTGCATGCGGCGCTCTTCCTCGCGGAGGGCGAGGAGTCTGGCCTGCTCGACGGCGACCGCCGAATGCTCGGCGACCGAACGCAGGAGGCGTTTTTCCTGCTCTGAGAAGGTTCTGGGCGAGCGGGCGTACAGGCGGAAGGCGCCGATGGGCCGCCCCCTGAAGACCAGCCCGGCCGAGAGGAAGCTGACCAGGCCCTCGCGCCTCGCCCGTTCGGGTTGGAGCACGCGCGGGTCTGAGGGAAGGTCGGGAACCTCGACCACCTCGCCCGAGAGGACCAGCCGGTCGAACAAGCGCCCGCGCGACAGGGGGATGGGGCTGTACAGCCACTCCTCGCTGAGGCCCTGCGAGGCCTTGAGGACGAGGTTGTCTTCCAGGTCACCCCCGACGGTCTCCTCTTCCATCTCGGTGAAGAGGACGACCGAGCCCGCGTCGAGGTCGAGCACCTCGATCGCCGAGCGGAGCGACTCGCGCAGCACATCGTCGGCTTCGCCGGTGCGCACGAGCATCGAGCCGAGCCGGTGCATGAGCTCGACCTCCTCGACGCGTTCGCGCAGGGCCGTTTCCTGTTCGAGCAGCTCACTGACGACCATCGCGAGGTAGCCGACGGCTGCGCTGGCGTTGGCCGGGGCGTCTGCGGTGTGCCTTCGGACGAGTCTCCCCACGACGCGGTCGCCGGCGACGATCGGGATGGCCTGGTCGGCGGGCTCGGGCTCGGGCGTGTGCTCGACGACGCGCCAGGGGCGGGAGAGGTCGGCCTCGTTGGGGACGATCTGGCGGCCGTTCTCGTCGTGGAGTTCGATGGGGCAGGAGGCCAACGCCGAAAGCGCCTCGCAGAGTCGCGCGAGCGAGCCGTCGGTCAGGAAGTCGTGGATGGAATCGCCCCGGCGCGTGGCGCCGGCGGGGGCGGGCTCACCGGCCGCTCGGGTCATCCTCTTGGGTCTCCGGCTCGCTGGGGTCTTCGGTGTCGCGGAGCCAGAGCCCGCGGAGCAGATCGCCCATGACCTGGTCGCCCCGGCTCACACCCGTGCCGAAGGCGTTCAGCCCTTCGCGGACATCCGTGCGCGAGCCGGTCTGGCGGCCGAGGTAGGCCAAGAGCAGGCCGGACTCGCGGCGCAGATCGGGGTCGGTGCTGGTGAGGTTCCGGCGCAGCGTCTCGCGGACCTCCGCCAGCCTCGCCTGGTCGGGCAAGAGAGAGGCGTCGAAGCGCATGAGCGCCATCTCGGGCCGGTCGCTGAGGATCGATCGCAGGTTGAGCGAGGCGGAGCGGTACATCCCCGCGCCGAGCTGCGCGTGGACCCGGCCCAGCGAGGCGGTCGGGTCGTCGGGGCGAGCCGAGAGGGCGCGGGTGAAGCGTTCCTCGGCGTCGAAGTAGCTGCCGCGCGAGATCAGCTCGGCACCCCGACGGACCTGCGTCGAGTACGGATCGGTGCCGTCGGGTGCGACCAGCTCGCGGACCGGGCGGTCGGCGTCGATCGCTCTGAGCCATCGCATGGTGTCTGCGGCGACGGCGGCGGGGTCTTCGGGCCGCTGGTCGCGCAGGTCCTGCAGCTCGCGTTCGAGCTCCTGGATGTGGCGCTGCCAGTCGGGCATGTCCGGATCGGTCTCCGGCTGGCCGGGTCGGCGCTCGACGCCGGGGCGGTCGGGGCGGAACTCGGGGGCGGCCGGCCCCTGCTGGAGCTGCTCGCGGAGACGGTCGAAGACGGTGCTCGGGCGTTCGACCGGCTGCACAAGGGCGTCTGTCCGGCGTTCGTCGCGCCGCCGGTCGCGCAGCTCGATGTACTGCAGGCCCTGGAGGCCCGAGGCGGTGAGCCCGAAGCGGCGGTCATCATCGGGCTCGACCATGCCGACGACGGTCGGGCTGAAGCCGCGGATGGAGGTGAACGCGGAGGTGGATCGGAGCGTGCCGAGCAGGGCCGCGTCGCGGACGGAGATGCCGGCGGGCGTCATCAGATCGCCGCGCTGGAGTGGGTCTTCAAGAGGTGTGTCGGTGGGGTCGATGCGTCGGAAGCCGGTGGCCCCGACCGGCTGGCCGATCGGGGCGGGCGAGCGGACATCGGCGCCGGTCATTCCCGCGCCGTCGCGGCTGAGGGCGCCGAAGCCGACCAAGCCGGAAGGGGCGCGGGAGCCGGTGGTCATCGCGAACTGGTACTGCAGCGCGTCGGTGCCCCGCAGCCCGTACCCGCTGAGCCCGGAAAACAGCGAATCTCGTCGGAACGAGAACAGGTCTGTGGAGCCGAGGTCGGCGCGGAAGTCGCCCGGGGCGCGATACCCCACATCGCCCCGGAAACTCATCCCTCCGGGCGCGTTGCCGGTGACGATGGCGTTGCGGAAGCTCATCTCCTGCTGCCAGCGTCGCTGGGGGGCGGCGCGGTCGCGTTCGGCGGTGATCTCAAGGCGGCTTTCGAGGCCTCGGCCGTCGCCCAGCGCGTGCTGCGCCGAGGCGGTCCCCGGCGCACAGGCGAACAGCGCTGCCGATGCGACGATGGCGCCGGCGGACTTCGTGCCAAGGGGGGAGCGTGAACGGTTCGGGGTCATGGACGGCCTCTCTCTGGTAACGGGCGATGGTAGCCCTGCACATAGAGATACCCCCGCCAGCGGCGAGGGTTCGATCGGGGTTTGTTGGAATCCGAATCGGTCGTTTGTGGTGTCGGTCTGGAGGTCCATGCGCCGTCCTCGGGGAAGTGGGGCGGCCGGACCCGGGTCTCAGCGGTGAGCGCCCCGAGAGGCGATCGGCTCGCCGAGGCCCGCGGCTTCACGCAGACGCTCGCAAGCGGTCTGCTCGGAGACCAAGAAGTACGACATCCCGCCGGCGTACCAGGCGTAGATCGTCGATTTCATCCCGTCGGAGCAGCGCATCAGCGCCAGGGGGCGGGACTCGTCCTCGGGGATCACCGACGCGCGGCCCTGCTGGATGAACAGGCTGACGGAGATGCCCTCGCGGCAGGCGCTCCCGTCGGTCTCCAGACGCAGGTGTACGCTCCGCCCGTCGCCGGGGACATGGCACTCGCCCATGTCGCGGAAGACCATGCCAGCGGCCTGGAAGTCCGGGATCGCGGGGACTTGGCCGAGGATCCGGGCGAACGCGTCGGGCGTGCGGGAGAGGTCGGCGACGGTGAACTTGTCGGTCCGCTCCGGGACCTTGGTGCAGCGGTCGTGCTCGGTGGCGAAGAAGTTGGCCAGCGAGAAGCCGTTGCCGACGCCGGCGGTCTGCGGGCCCGCTGGGGAGGGTGTGCCGATCACTTGTGAAAACAGCGAATAGCCGGCGACGAGCAGCAGGACAGCCGCGGCTACGCCGACGAGCGCACGGCTGCGTCCGCCGAAGTGCGTCGCCCGCGCGATTCGGGAGCGCTCGGCGATCCGGTCCGCCAGTACGTCGTCGTTGGTGTCGCGCCCGCTTTCGCCGGAAAGCTCCCCGGCCGAAGCGGCGATCGCGAGGATCTTCTCTCGGAGGGCTGCGGGGGCCGGGGGGGTCTGCATCGCGCCGGCGCAGTGGGTGCGGAGGCGGCGCTCGAATTCGATGCGGGCGTCGTCTTCGGGATGCTTGCGGAGGTGCGCGTCGAGGCGGGCGCGGTCTTCGGTCGAGAGCTCATCATCGGCCGCGGCGCGGAGCAACGAAGCGATCGGGAGGGGGTCGGGTCCCGATCCGGCGTCGGGCATACCACTGGACGGATTGTGGCTTGTGGGTTCAGACATCAGACCGTTGCCTTAGCATGGGTCGCCCTGCGACCCCCGATAACTCGGTTGTGTATCCCCAGAAGCGGAAGCGAGTCCGCCGCGTGCTCACCGGTGTACCCCGCTCTCGCCGTTGTTCTTCCCGGAAAGACCGTCGAGGCCAAGATTTTCGACAGCCTCTGGGTCGGAGGTCAGTCGGTCTGCGAGGGTTTTGCGTGCTCTATGCAGCCGGCTCATGACGGTGCCGATCGGGACCCCCAGGATTTCGGCGATTTCTCGGTACTTCAGCCCGTCGACGCCCCACATCAGCAGGACCTCGCGGAACTCGGGTTTGAGGTCCTCAACGGCCTTCTTCAGGCCGGCGTCGACATGCTCCCAGTCGAACCCGGCGCGGTCCCAGGCGGGCGGGGGCTCGTCGGGCAGCGGGCCGTCGGTGCTCTCGGCGAAGAACTCGCCGACGGCCTGTGGTTCCCGGGCCTTCTTCTTGATCCGCGTGTAGAAGACATTGTGGGTGATGGTGAAGAGCCAGGCCCGCATGCCTCCCGAACCGTCGCCCGAGCGGTCTTCGAAGGTGGCGATCGCCTTGGGGCGGAAGGCCCGGGCGTAGACATCCTGAACGAGGTCGTCGGCCTCTTCGGGGTTGCGGGTCAGGTGCATCGCGAGGCGATAGACCGCGTCGAGATGTTCGAGCGCCAGACGCTCGAATGCTGCTCGCTCCATGCGGCCTGCTCCCCGCCCCCGCGTCTTCCGCCGTCGGGGCCTCAATGCCGGTTTGTCCGGCGCGTGAACGACAAGCGTAGGTGGAATCCCGGCCGCCGGCCCCAGCTGCCGGGTCGGAAGCGATCCGTACAATGGGCCATGTCCGACGACCACCGACCGTACTACATCACCACGCCGATTTACTATGTCAACGGCCGTCCCCACCTGGGGCACGGCTACACCACGGTGATCGCCGATGTGCTCGCCCGCTTCCAGCGCATGCTGCGGGGGTCGGGGGCCGAGGTCTTCTTCCTCACTGGTACGGACGAGCACGCCGACAAGGTCGTCTCGACCGCCGCTTCCAGGGGCATGACCCCCCAAGAGTGGGCGGGCCAGAACGCCGAGGCGTTCGAGGCGTTCTTCCGGGACCTGCGGATCAGCAACGACGACTTCATCCGCACCAGCCAGGACCGGCACAAGGCCAAGGTCGAGGCGTATATCCGCTCGATGCTCGACTCGGGCGACATCTACAAGGGCGACTACACCGGCTGGTACGACCCCGGGCAGGAGGAGTATGTCACCGAGACCGCAGCCCGCGAGAACGAATACAAGAGCCCCGTCTCCGGCGAGCCCCTCGAGAAGCGGACCGAGCAGAACTATTTCTTCCGCCTCTCGGCGTACCAGGACCGGCTCGAAGAGTTGATCCGATCCGAGCAATACCTCGTGCTGCCCGAGGCGAGGCGGAACGAGGTGCTGGGTCGCCTGACGCAGGGGCTGCGGGATGTGCCGGTGAGCCGCGCCGTGGGTGATGGCGCCAGCGGCCAGGAGCCCTGGGGCGTCCTGATGCCCGGCGACCCAGAGCACCGGATCTATGTGTGGATCGATGCGCTGTTCAACTACCTCTCGACGGTCGACACCGACGAGCGCCGACATCTGTGGCCCGCCTCGGTCCACCTGATCGCCAAGGACATCCTCTGGTTCCACGCGGTGATCTGGCCGGCGATGCTCATGGCGCTCGGGCGTGAGCTGCCGAGGTCGCTGTATGTCCACGCCTACTTCATGATGGGCGAGCGGAAGATGTCCAAGAGCCTGGGAAACTTCGTCACGCCCGAGGAGATCCACGCCTACGCCGACCGCTACGGCATCGACGCCTTCCGCTGGTACCTGGCGACGCAGGGGCCCTGGGGCGCCAACGACGCGGACTTCACCTACGCCAAGTTTGTCGAGGTGTACAACGCGGACCTCGCCAACGGCTTCGGCAACTCGACCAGCCGCGTGAGCAACATGGTCGCCAAGTACTTCGAGTCCTGCCCCGACCCGGCCGGTCAGACCGAGCTGGAGGGGCACGACTGGCCGAAGCTGACGGGCGAGGCGGTGTGCTCGGCGGTCGACGCATCGGGGCGGCTCGATGTCGCGTCGATGCTCAAAGCTGGGCTCTCGCTGGTGCGAGCGGTCGATGGGTACATCAACACCACCGAGCCGTTCAGGCTGGCCAAAACGATCGAGTCGGACCCGCACGCGGGGCCTCGCCTGGCGGCGATCCTGTACCACTGCGCCGAAGCGCTGCGCGTCGCCTCGCTGCTGCTCTACCCCGCGATGCCCGACAAGGTCGCCGAGTTGTGGCGGCGCTGGCGGTGTTCGCCTTTGACCGACGCGAACAACGCCGATTCGGGCTTTGTCGCGCCGCTGGCGGAGCTTGCGGCGTGGGGCGGGGCGCATTCGCTCAAGCCGGGACAGCACATCGAGAAGGGCGAGCCGCTGTTCATGCGGGCCGACCCCGCCGAGCCCGAGCCGGGCGTCAAGCCCGCGGGCTGAAGGGGCCGACCGTTTCCCATGCTTGAGCTGTGCCGATACCAGACCAGGTACGAGGCGGACTCCGCGGCGGAGCTCTTGCGCCGCGAGGGCGTCAACGCGACGGCGGTCGAGAGCGTCGACACGCTGGCGGTGCTTATGGGCGTTTCGGTCGACACGCGCGGGCGCTTTGCCGTCTACATCGCCGACAAGCGGGATAAGGAACTCGCCGAACTCCTGCTGGAAGACTTCTACGCCGACCCGCCCGAGTTCGAGGATGGGTGGGAGGCGCAGGCGGAGCCGGACCTGTCGAGGCTGGACCCGTCGCTGGCGCCGCAGTGCCCGGCCTGCGGCGTGACGCTGCCGCTCGATTCGAGGGCGAGGGCCTGCCGGGGCTGCCGCACGCCGGTGGATGTGATCGAGCTCCTCGTCGAGCGTCACGGGCCGGAAGTGCTGGAGCGGTGCTATCCGGACGAGGACGGGGAGGGCGGGCCCGGCGGACAGCCCGGGTAGACGGGCGGGCGTACAGCCCGTAATCTAGAATGGTTCTAAACCCATGCCTGTTGGACCCCGCTCAGGGCCGCTCAGGGCGGTTTGGGGGGCAGGGCGGATCGGAAGTGGAACGGCCCGTTCGGCTGAGTGCCTCGGGACGCCGCGTATGATCGCGGCCCCGGGGCGGAAACGAGAAGCGACCACCGGCACAGGGCGAGGGCCCCGTGCCGGATCAAGACTGGAGCGAGCCCTATGCCGCACATCATCGCTGAGCCCTGCATCGGCACCAAGGACACCTCTTGCGTCGAGGTCTGCCCGGTGGACTGCATCCACCCGACCAAGGACGAGGAGGAGTTCGAGACGACGGACATGCTGTACATCGACCCGGACACCTGCATCGACTGCGGCCTGTGCGTGGACGAATGCCCGGTGAAGGCGATCTACCCCGAGGAAGACCTGCCGAGCGAGTGGAACAAGTATGTGCAGATCAACCTGGAGTATTACGAGGGGAAGTAAGGACTGGGCGCGGGGAGTGGGGCGCTGGGCGCGGGGGCGCTCGCCGTTGGCGAGCGGGAGGACGAAAACGCTCGGAGGGGTGAGGGGTGGTCAAGCGCTGGTGGACGCCTTCGAGCAAATCGCCGGCCCGGCTCGGTGAGTGGTTCGAACTGAGCGACGAAGGCCCGTTGAACAACATTCTCGTCGCCTCGGGCGTCTTGGGCCCGCTCGACCCGATCGGTTTGTCGCCGACGCTCCTATCTGAAGACATCGAAGCGTTCACCGGCGCCTGCATCGCCTGCGAGCGTTGGGACCCCAAGGGCGTCGCTGGCCCATACGACCTTGAGGTCAACCCGCAAACCCTCAAAGGCAGTCCGATCGATCGGCGGGTGCTCCGCTACAAGACGATGGAACGCCCGATCGGGTCTCCGGCGCTCGTGGCCAAGCGGAGCTTGCTCGAAGCGATGGGACCGGATGTGCCGGACCGGTGGCTGATCGGTCGCGTTCGTGTGCAGGGCGGCGGCGAGATCGACGAGCTCTGCACGATCATCGACCCCGAGCCTTTGTGGGATCGTTTGCGGACAGCGTTTACGCCCGGGTGGTTCAGTGTCGTTCGTTACGAGGTTTGCGGCGAATGCGGAAGGTTTACGCGCCGGCCGGGAGGTTCGGCGTGGTACCTGCATGCGCAGGAGGTCGCCGGCGAGAAGGCGTCGGCGAAACTCGCGTCGCTCCTGGTCCCGCTGTCGGCGGTGGAGCGTGCCGAGCTTCGCGATCGGAAGCGTTGGCCCCGCCTAGGCGTGTGCGGAATCCCCGTGCGCGACGCAATCGTCGACCCGTACGGATCGCCCATGCCGGTGTGGTGGGATGAGTTCGACGCCCACCAGCGGTCCTGCGGCGTCTCACCGCCGTTCCCGAAGATTCCGATCGAGCCTGACGAGCCGGTCGGTTCGTGGCTCGAAGCGCAGATCGAAGAACGCGGGTACGAGGCTTGCGTGCTGCTGGACGGCGAGGACCTCGCCGAGCGATGTGTGGTGTACGCCCGTCTCTGGGCGTGCTGGGACGCGAAGGTCGCCCGGCGCATCGAAGGCCTGAACGACGCAAAGCTGGCCGACGCGATCCGCGTGAAGCTGCGGGATCGTTCGCGGAAAGACTGGCTGCCTGGATCTTGATAATCGAGCTCAGCTCCCGTCACCTCGCACAATCGTGCCGTTGTACAGCGAATCAAGGCGGCCTGAGGACGGGTCTTTGTTCGGAAGCGGGATCGGGAAGCTGGGCGGCCCCCTCACCGGAGTTTCCGCTTGACTGCCTCGCTGTTTCCGGTATGTTGGTGCTTTCGTGGGTGGAGCGGGTGTTTTGCCCTTTCGTGGGGCGGCGCTTCAACCCCGGTTTGGCGCCCTCGCGAGATCCGGAGCCGCGACCTGCGGTTTTCGTCCCTCGTGGGGGTGTCGGTGTGTGCGCTGTGCGTTCTGCGGCCCCAAAGCGGCCGGGACGCGGAAGGAGATGATGATGAGCGGTAAGAGCATTGCGGTTTTGGCGGCGGTCGGCCTGCTCGGGGGTGTCGCCTCCGCCCAGACGGGGTCGCTCACTACGGCCCCGGACAACAACAGCAGCGGCGGGATCTTCATGGATCTGACGGCGCTCGACGGCGCGCTGGCGATCACCTCGTTCGAGATCCCCTACGCCGGCACCGTCGGCACGCCCGTCGAGGTCGAGGTCTGGGTGCGCGACGGGAGCTACGAGGGCTTCGACGCCAGTTCCGCCGGCTGGACGCTCCACGAGACGGCCTTCGGCACCCGCCAGGGCGTCGGCGTGTTCGATCCCCTCGTCCTGGCCAACGAGATCGAGCTGGACACGAACCAGACCCGCGCCGTCTACCTGCACGCGATCACCGCCGGCGCCGGCCAGGGCATCCGCTACAGCGGGACCAACACCAACCCGCCGCAGACCTTTTGGAGCAATAACGACATCTCGCTGTTCAGCGATGTGTCGCGGACGGGCGGGGTGCCCTTCGCGGGCTCGCGGTTCACCCCGCGCACCTTCGCCGGCACGATCAACTACAACATCGGCGGCCCGACCTGCCGCCCGGACCTCAACGGCGACGGCGTCGTTGATGCGGATGACTTCTTCCTCTTCCTCTCCCTCTTCGCCGCCGGCGATCTCCGCGCCGACTTCAACAACGACGGCGTGATCGACGCGGACGACTTCTTCATCTTCCTGAACGAGTTTGCGCAGGGCTGCTGAACCAGCCCCCGACCAACGCGAGAACAAGCGCCGCATGGGCCTCTGTGCCCGGCGGCGTTTTTCGTTGAAGCGAGGCCCGGTGCATACCCGGGGCTTGACACACCGAAAGATCCGGTTAGTTTGGAATGATTGTGTCGGGCCGGTCTGCGGCGTGCTACGCCGCAGCGGACGACCTCAGGGTTTGGACCGGTAAGGAGAGCTGACCGTGGCTGTTTGTGATCGTTGGTTGCGGATCGGGTTTGTCGTGCTTGCTGGACTTGGGACTGGTGCGTCGGCGCAGACAGGCTCGCTGGAAACGACGGGGAACAACAACGGCAGCGGCGGCGTGTTCATGGACCTCCGGCCGGTGCAGCAGTTGATTTCGATCACCGAGTTCGAGGTCGCGTTCTCGGGCACATCCGGTTCGACGGTCGATGTCGAGGTCTGGGTGAGGCCCGGCAGCTATGCCGGGTTCGACGCCAGCAGCGCGGGATGGACACTCGCTGAAACGGTTCAGGCGACCCGTAGGGGCACCAGCACGCTCTCGGCCGTGACGCTCAACGAACCCGTTCAAGCCGAGCCGGGCGTGACGACCGCGGTCTACCTCCATGTCGTCACCTCCGGCGGCGGCATCAGGTACCACGGCACTAACGCCAACCCACCCCAAACGACCTGGACCAACGCCGACCTCGAAATGTTCTCGGATCTGGCGCGGACGGGCGATGTCGCTTTCGGCGGCGGGCTCTTCACGCCCAGGACCTTCGCCGGCGTGATCCACTACCAGCTCGGCGCCTTCTGCCGCCCGGATCTGAACGGGGACGAGGTGCTCGACGGGGACGATTTCTTCCTGTTCCTGCAGCTCTTTGCGGCGGGCGATCCGCGTGCGGACTTCAACAACGACGGCGTGATCGACGCCAACGACTTCTTTATCTATCTGAACCAGTTCTACCTGGGCTGCTGACCGCCTCCGGCTGGGATTGAGGGAACTCGCGCCGGGGTCGCCCGTATCGAATGCGATCGCGGCGCGGAATCTGATCCGCGCATGCTTGCTATACTGGGATCAGCGGCATTTGTTCGGCATCGCTCGGCCCAAGGGTATCAGACCGCGCGGAGCCATCGATTGGATCCCTCACCGGCGCCAACTGGAATCGATCCCGAGAAGGTCGGCGGGCTGGCCGGCCTCGATCCTGTTGCGCTCTGGTCGGCGCTGGTCTCCGACGCCGGGCTGGCGGCCTTTGTCTGCGACGAGCACGGCATCATCCGCTACGCGAACCGGCGTCTGGAGCGTCCGCTGCGAGCGCGGTCGGTGGTGGGACGCCACTTCGACGCGGTTTTCGGCCTCGAGACGACGCCGTACATCCGCGAGTGCCTCCACCGGACCGGCCGGACGACCCGAGCGGTGGCGTACGAGGGGATGTTCAACGGCGTGGAGGTGCTCGGGGTCTTCCGGCGCATCAGCGCCGAGGGGGTGAGGCCGAGGCTCACCCTCGGCGTCTTCCGTCGGCGTCTGGACATGACCCCCGAAGACTGGGCGAGCCATCTGGACACCTCTTCGATCGTGCGCGGGCACCGCGACCTCGGTCTGCTCGCGAGCCTCCGCCCTCGTGAGCGGGAGGTGCTGGGGATGATCGGCGACGGGCTCACGGCCTCGGAGATCGCCCAGAACCTCGGCATCAGCCAAAAGACCGTCGAGTGGTACCGGGCGCAGATCGGCCACAAGCTCGGCGTCCGTTCGCGGGCGGAGTTGATCCGGGTCGCGATCGGCGCGGGGCTGACCTCCGTCCCGAGGTGGCCACCCAAAGAGGTGCCCGAGCACGACGGCCCCACAGTCAGAGGCGGGGGGGAAGACGAGCTCCCGCGGTCGCGGGGATAGCCCGATACCCGGTGTTATCCCGTGTTTTGGCGTTGGTGCGGTACATTCCCTATGCTGTCGGGTGAGGAACGCCCGAATCAGAGTTTGCAGTTCGCCCAAAGTGGACGCAGGAACAAGGGCGACGGATGCAGGGGGTGGCGATGTCTTCAGATGAGGTTGGCAAACCCGCTGCTGAGCCCCGCTGGTCGCCCCTGGAGCAGCCGGGCTTGGACAGCGCGTTTCTCTGGAAGACGCTGTGCGATCTGTACTTCGTCCGCATCACGGTGCTCTCGACCGACGGGCGAGTTGTTTTCGCCGACGATCGTGTCGAGGCCCGCTACGCCCATCCGGGGGAATCGCTCGTCGGCAAGCAGATGAGCGACTTCGTCGACCCGAAGCTCGCGCTGGAACTCGTGAAGATCGCGCGCGATGTGGTTCGAACCGAGACGCCGGTCGTCGTGCAGTGGGTCGCCAAGGGCGTGGGCATCTGTTCTTCGGTGCGTTCCCTTCCCGGGAGCTGGCAGGGCCAGCGGCTCGTGCTCGTCGCTTCGCACGACAAGGTTTGCGGCGCACAGTCGCCGCTCGTCGAGGGGGGGCTGCGCGTCATCCGGCCCGTGGCCCGCGACCTCGGCCCGCTGGGCGTGCTGACCCGGCGCGAGCTGCAGATTCTCGCCCTGATCGCCGACGGGATGACCTCCGCCCAGATCGCCGATCGGTTGGGGCGGAGCGTCAAGACGGTCGAGTGGCACCGCGTCTCGATCGGGCAGAAGCTCGGGCTGAAGTCCCGTATCGACCTGGCCCACATCGGTCTGATCGCGGGCATCGGGGGGGATCTGGACCGCATCCGTGAATCCGCGGGGTTTTCCCGCCACGACGAGGAATCCGGCGTCGCTGACGAGCGGGGGGCTCCCGACGGCGCCCCGCTCTGAGCGGCTTATGCTGCAGGCATGCCAGGCCGACCGGCGGTCTTCCTCGACCGCGACGACACCCTGATCGCCAACCGTTCGCTGAGCGCGATGCCCGGCCTCCGACCCGGCGATCTCTGCGATCCTTCGCGCGTATCGCTGCTGCCCGGCGCCGAGGAGGGCTGCCGCCTGCTGCACGCCTCGGGGCTCGTGCTGGTGGTGGTGACCAACCAGGGCGTCGTGGCGCGTGGGGGCGGGACGCTCGACGAGGTGCGCCAGACCAACGACCGACTGCGCGAGCTCTTGGCCGACCCGGGTCGGCCGGGCGCGTCGATCATCGACGCGGTGTACGCCTGCCCGTTCCATCCCGAGGGGAGCGTGCCGAGGTTCACCGGCGAGCACCTGTGGCGCAAGCCTATGGGGGGGATGATCGAGGCCGCGGCGGCGGAGCTGGGCATCGACCTGCGGGCCTCGTGGATGATCGGCGACAGCGAGCGGGACATCGAGGCGGCGGTCGACGCGGGGATCCCGCGCGACAACACGATCTTGCTCAACGAGCGCGTGCCGGACATGCTGGCCGCGGCGCTGGTCGTGCTCGCCGGGCGTGCGGCGAGAACGGAACGCTCGACAGTCACGCTGACCGCCGAGCGCCCGGGCGTGTTCGAGGATCCGCGGGTGCGCGACACCGTCATTGCAACGGCAAACGCCATCGCAGAACGGACGGGGCTGAAGCTCGTTGAGGTCACGCTCGACGCCTCTGGCGTCAGCGCGACGCTCGAGGCGCCCGAGGTGGTGGCCGTGGGGTTCGGGGCCGAGCTGCGCCGGCTGACCGACGCGTGGCACCGGGGCAGGTTTGGCACGCCCCTGTGGCCGCAGCGGCGCGACGAAGAGGGCCGCGAGTGAGCCTCCCCGGGGAGAAGCCGCTGCGCCTGCTGGTCGTCTGCCCCTCGTGGGTGGGCGACGCGGTGATGGCGACGCCGGCGCTGGACCGCTTGCGGAGCGAGCTGCCCGGCGCGTTCATCGGCGCGCTGGTGCGCCCCGGGATCGACCGCGTGCTGGCGGGCGGGGGCTTTTTCGACGAGGTGCATGTCGAGCGGGCGGCGGGGGTGATGGGGCCGAAGTTCGTCGCCGCGAAGGTCAGGCCGAGGCGCTACGACACGGCGATGCTGCTGACCAACTCGTTCTCGACCGCCCTGATCGCGCGCATCGCCGGGATCCCGCGCCGGGTCGGCTACGACCGTGACGGCAGGGGTCTCCTGCTGACCGACCGCCTCAAACCCGAGAAGTTGGCGGCGGGCGGTTGGGCGATCGTGCCAGCGGCGAACTACTACTGGCGGCTGATCGACGCCCTCCTCGCAGGCCCGCCGGGCGACGGGACGCTCCCCGACCACGCTCGCATGCGCCTGGCGACCACGCCGGAAGAAGAGGCCGAGGCCGAGGCGATTCTGGAGCGGGCGGGGATCGACGCGGCTGCGCCGTTCTGCGTGCTCAACCCCGGCGGCAACAACCCCGCCAAACGCTGGCCCGCCGACCGCTTCGCCGAGATCGGTCGGCGCCTCCGCGAGGCGTACGGCATGGCGGCGCTGGTCAACGGCTCGCCCGGTGAGGCGGAGTTGACGGGCGAGATCGCTGGCGCCTGCGGGGGGGTCGATCTCGTCGCGCTGGGCAACACACTGGGGGCGCTCAAGGCGATCGTGAAACGGGCCGGGCTGATGGTGACCAACGACACCGGTCCGAGGCACATCGCGGTCGCGTTCGGCGTGCCCACTTTGAGCCTGTTCGGGCCGACCGACCACCGCTGGACGATCGTGCCGAAAGGAAGCGGGGGGGGGGAGGTGGTGCTTCTGGCCGACCCAACCCTGCCGGAGACCGAATCCGCCAACGACCACCCCGAGCGATGCCGGACTGATCGGATCGGAACCGAGCGGGTCTGGGAG
>SLFH01000004.1 GCA_007124345.1 Phycisphaerales bacterium
CGAACTCGTCGGGTGCGATGTCCACGCGGGCGCGACCTTCACGCCGGCGAGCTGACGCACAGATCGATTTATTGGACCTCGACGGCCCCCCGAATCCGCGGCTTGCCGCTGGGCATCGGCGGTTCATTCCGTTACGCTGGCGTCGAGCCCCCCTCCCGCGCGCTCATCCGTGCGCGAAGCAGAAAGAGGATCGAGATGCGTCGAGTGGTCTGTGCAGGTCTTCTGGTCTCGCTGGCGTCTGTCGCGTCGGCGAGCAACTTCACCAACAACATCATGATCACCGGCTACTGGCCCCCGACCAACAACATGGTCCGCGACTTCAGCCCCAACCCCGATCAGAACAACGGGCAGTGGCTCGGCGGGAACTGGGAGGGCCGGGGTTACAACATCTACTCCTACTTCCCCGAGTTCCCGGGTCAGACCGGCCCGAGCTGGGGCAAGGGCGTCGGCGACTTCG
This sequence comes from Phycisphaerales bacterium, assembly GCA_007124345.1. Taxonomy (GTDB): domain Bacteria; phylum Planctomycetota; class Phycisphaerae; order Phycisphaerales; family UBA1924; genus SLFH01. Next base: position 458 of record SLFH01000004.1, read on the forward strand.
AGGTCGACTACCAGAAGACCTCGGCGGACTGGCACCGCATCACCGACCAGATCAAGCCCGTCGCGATCATCACATTCAGCCGCGCCCAGAACAACTTCGAGTGGCGCCTCGAAGGCGGCAACCGCATGTACGCCGAGAGCCAGTGGACCCCCGACTACCAGGCGCCCACGCGCCCCGGGAGCGACCTGCCGATCATGCAGGCCCTCGCCCCGGGCACGGAGCTTTTCAGCACACTGCCCATCCCCGAGATCATGGCCAACGTCGGCGCGCAGGTTCCCGGCGTGAACCCCACGACCGTGCCGATCGACAACGGACGCTTCCTCTCCAACTTCATCGGCCTGCACGGCAACTGGTACCACAAGCTCAACAACGACCCGAGCGCCGAGTTCCGCAACTTCGCCGCCGGGCACATCCATGTCGGCTTCGCCATGAGCCCGCAGCAGGCGCTCGACGCGACGCTGGTGACGCTGCGCACGCTGACGGATCATCTTGACCTGATCGGCGCGCCCGCGCCCTCGTCGGCCGCGGCGATCGCGATCGGCGGGCTGATGCTCGCAAGGCGCAGACGCACGGCCTGAGGCAGCGAGGACTGACAGCACTTGCGCAATCGTGCCACAGACCTCCGCAGGAGGTCGGTGCTGTTGCGTGTCCGCCGCGATGCTTCGTGTCCAGCGCACCGACCTCGCCGAGCCGAGGTCTGTGGCACGGCGGAGAGACACTGGCCGACAAGCCGCCAGCGCCACAGGTCTATGGCCGGGGCCGGCTTGGCAGTCCCGCAACTCCGCCCCCCGCTTTCCCGTACCCTTACCCGATGACCCGCGGGCGATATCTCGTGCTGGGGGCGGACCGCAAGAGCGGCGAGCCCCGGAAGATGCTGATCGAGGCCAAGTCGCCCGAGGCCGCACGATCCCTCGCCGAGAGCCGCGGGATGCTCATCAGCGTCGTCGAGACCCGAAACCCCGACGAGGAGGACGCGTCGCGCGAGCCGGTCAAAGCCGCGGCGGCCGGCGCCTCGTCGCCCCGCCCGATACCCAAGCCCCGCCCGGCGGCGGCCGCTGCTGGTCCGGAGGCGCTGCAGGAGATCACGCCCGGCGAGCCCGCCGCCGAGCAGTCCGATCCAGAAGACGCCCCGCCCCGCTACTGGACCGACGACCGCATCGGCGAAAACCGTCGCGAGGGCCTGCGCACCGTCTTCCGCCTCTCGTCAAAGACGCCCGAGATCGAGCCGCTCGACGGCGAGGAGCTGCTTGAGGTCTTCGACCCGTCGTTCCGCGAGCTGGGGATCCTGCGGTCGTGGCTCGGGCGTTCGCGCCGCATGGTTGTGACCACGCGTCGTGTCGTGGTGATCGAACGCCGACGCGGGCTGGACAACATCCGCGAGGCGATGCACGAACAGAGCGACGGTGTCGAGGTTGTCAAGGGCGTTCGATGGCTGCTGCTGGTGCCGGGGTTGCTGCTGCTCTCCCAGCCGCTGTTTTTTGGCTTCGGCGGGCTGGTCGGCATCCGGCTGATCGCCGAGCTGGTCGAACTGACGGTCGGGCAGGCGGCTTCGACACAGGCCGCACATGATGCCGCGGTCTACGCCGTCATCGGTCTCTCCGGCGGCATGCTGCTCTTTGCAATCCTGCTGGTGTTCTCCGCGTTTGAGAGACGGATCGGCGTGCGGACGCAGAGCGGTTTCGTCGGCGTCCGCGTCCGCAGGATCGGGCCGTCGGAGACATCGGCGCTGGTCGGCGCGATGGTCAGCGCCCGCGAGAAACGACGGGAGAAAGCCTCATGAAAGCCGCATGGATCGCAGCCTTTGTCCTTTCGCTCTCGTTCCTGCCGGCGAGCGCCGGCCCCGGATGCCGCGAGGTCCCGCCCGAGCCGATGTCCGCCTCACAGCACGGCTTCGCCTTCGTCAACAGCTTCGAGTGGACGCCCCCCGGCGGGTGGGCGCGGCTGCCCTTCCGCCACCGCTACGGGCTCTGCGGCGGGATGTCGCTGCTGGCCATGGACCACTTCCACGCCGGTATCGAGCCGCAGAGCGTCAGCGTCACGCCCGGCCCGGGCGACCCGCTGTTTGAACGCATCCTGCTGCGCCAGGCCGATTCGATGGGGTTCCTCGGGCGCCGCACGCTGCGCTACCTCGCGTGGATGGCCCTGCCCGAGGAGGGCGAGGGCGGCTCGCAGGCCGCGACCCGGCGCGAGTTTTACAGCATGAAGGCCGATCTGGAGCGGGGCGAGCCTGTCGCACTGGCACTGATCTATGTTGGCTTCGCCGAACGCGGCATGATCTGGCACAACCACCAGGTCGTCGCGACGGGCGTGCAGTATCTGGGCCGCGGCACCTTTGCCGTCTCGCTCTACGACCCAAACTTCCCCGGCAACGGCAGCGTCTCGCTCGTGCTCCGGGGCTCGCCCGACGGCTACGAAACTACGCAGTGGATCGGCCCGCACCGGCGATTGCATGTCAGAGGCTTCTTCAGGACGCCGTATCTGCCGAGCGAGGTGAAGTAGAAGCGTTTAGCATCGGATCGGCGATCCAAGGTGGCACAGCTCACCGAGCTGTGCCTTGAGATCTTGAACTGCTGCGGATAACCAACGGCACAGGTCGGAGACCTGTGCCACCACGGAGCCCCTGCCCATCGCGCCGCAGATCACCGATACACTCGCTCCAGCCTCGCCCCCGGGTAGAAGTGCCCGAGCATCTTTCTCCACGCATGCCCCTGCAGCCCCATCGCCTCGGCGCAGAACTGGCACATCCCGACCCCGTGCCCGAAGCCACGTCCGGCGATGACCGTCCGGTCGCCCCGGATCGCCACGCCCAGGTCCCCGCTGCGGACGCTGCCCGAGCCGACGCGCAGTCCCGGCGGCTGCGCGTTCAGCGCGATCCGCAGATTCTCGGCGGTGATCGTGAAGCTCCCGCCCCGATCGTCTGTGATGGTGAACTGCGCCGGGCGCCCCGCCGTGTTGACCAGCGAGGGCTCGATCGAGATGGGCCTGCCGACCTCGCGCAGCGGGTCGTTGCGGCTGCGCGCCCAATGGCGGAGTTGCTCGCGCACGATCCCCGTCTCGCGCTCGACCTCCCAACGGTACACGGGCGAGTGGTCGCAAAAGTGCGCGCGTTCGCGGGCGCGCAGCGGCGGGGGAGAGCGGTTTGTGTGATCCGGCCAGGTCTCGCCGGCCCCGGCGGGTCGCCCGCCGCAGGTGCTTGAGTAGTACGCGTGCATCACGCTCCCGGAATGGGTCAGCACCACGCCCCGGGTCGCTTCGGTGGCCGCCAGCGAGCGCTCCAGCGTCGCCCGTCCCCGGAAGACCTGATCCAACTGCGTGTTCTCGACATCGAACGCCCGGCTCCGTCTCCGCTCCATCTGCGCCATCGCAAACGAGCGGGCGGCGACCGCTTGCACCTTGAAGGTCTCTTCGGGCCAGTGGCTGTAGAGCTCGGCCGCGATCACCCCGGCGATGTAGGTCTCGATGGGCACACGCGCCACGGCGTTGATCGCGCCCTCCCCGCCCTCGCGCACCACCGGGCTGAGCGAGAGCGAGCCGGGCAGCATCGCGTCGCCGATCCGGAGGTCCTCCAGCCACGCGCAGCGGACACGGACGGTCGCGCCCGGCGGAAATGCGGCGCCGCCGCCCTCGGGCCCGGCCAGCAGCAGGCCCCCGTCCTGCACGCTGACGCGCACCGGGGCGGTCAACGCCGTCAGGTCGTCGCCCGAGGACGAGGCGAGCACCCAACGCGAGGCCTCGATCGTCAGTGTCGGCGCCGATCGTGCCACCCGGACGCGGATCGAGGGTTCCTCGCCGAGCATCGGCCCGGGTTCAGACAGGCGGGGGACCAGCAGCGAGACGCAGACGGACACCGCCGCGATCAGGATCGCCAAGACTCCGATCACACCGGTGCGGGAGATCGGCGGATCGGGCTGTGGCGGTCCGGGCGGCATACGTGGTCCGTCGGCGTGCGGTGCTGATTACGATACACCCGTGCCGAGTTCGGCCAGTTGCAACGGAGCCAGCATGCGATCGACATCCACCCGCGTCCGCCGTTTCGTCCTTCCCGCCCTGCTCGCGGGGGCCTTGCTCTCTGGCGCGTTTCTCGCCGGCTGCCACAGCGGGCCCGAGATCGCCGACAACGACCCGTACCGGGGCCCTGACCTCCGGGTCGATTCCTCCCGCGACCAGCACCAGATCGTCATGACCGCTCCGACGGGGGGATGGACGATCACCCGCGAACTCGCCCGCCAGGACGCCAGCGGCTTCGAAGTCTTCGTCACCATCACCCGCCCCAACCCGAGGTTCGTCCAGACGCAGGCGATCACCGAGCAACGCCTCGCCACGGGCGTCTCCTCCCGCGAAGCGATGACCGTCTACGCCCGCCAGGTCGAGTTCGACGAGACGCCCGCAGGCCCCTACACCCGCGTCGCCGAGGCCACCCCTCAAGAGTGACACGCCCGCGTCGCGGGCGTCCCGTACACTCTGCGCTGTGACGGGGAACCACGACGACCTGCGATCGCTGCTGAAGCTCACGCTCACGCCCGGCGTCGGGCCGGTGCTCTGCGAGCGCCTGCTGCGCCATTTCGGCTCGGCCGAGGCGGTCGCAGCGGCTTCGCCCGCCGAACTGCAGCGGGTCGAGAAGATCGGGCCACGCACCGCCAACACCATCGCCCGGGGGCTCCGCGAGTCCGATCGTCTGGTCGATGAGGAGCTCGCGCTGGCGTCGAAGCTCGGCGTGGGCTACTTCCCGAGGGGGAGCGACGCGTACCCCGCGATGCTCGAAGACATCCCTTCGCCGCCGCCGCTGCTCGGGGCGCTGGGCCAGTTCGACCCCAACGGGACCGACCGCTTCGGTGTGGCGATCGTCGGCTCC
>SLFH01000276.1 GCA_007124345.1 Phycisphaerales bacterium
CGATCGCCTCAGAGCCGATCTGCGAGACCGACGCCGTTTCGCGCAGGGCGCGGATGTAATCGCTGTGGTCGCGGCTGAGACGGAGCCCCGCGTCGCTGATCCCGCGATCGATCGATCGCAGCGCGACCTCGACCCGCTCGACACCCGAGGTGATCTCTCTCTCCGTCGCCCGACGCCACGGGCCCTGTTTGATCGATTCGGCCTTGGCCGCCGCCTCGTCGAGCTGATCGGCGGCGCCCGCGACGAGATCCGCCGCGGCTTGTCCGTGACGCTCGACGAGTTCGCCGAGCTGCTCGCGCAGCGAGGCGATGCGTTCTTGCACGCCCCACCCCTCGCGCGGGTCGGGCCCATCCGGCAGGCGGTGCACATCGCGCTGGGCCGCGGCCAGCCAGTCGTGAAACAGCTCGGGCGTCGCGCCCTCGGCCGACGCCCGCTGATACACCCCCGAAGCTCCTTCGCGCAACGCCTCGTGATCGATGCGTGGCCAATCGTCGTCGAGGAAGGCCGCGAGCCGTGTTCCCAGGCTCTCGGCCCGTTCGAGCCTCGCCTCGGCCTCGGCCAAGGAGCCCTGCCCGTCGCGCCCCGGTCCGCGGGCGAGCATCTCGAAGCGTTCGAGCACCGGGTCGCCCGCCTCACGCGCGCGCTCGCCGACGGCCTCGATCAGGCGGAGGCGTTCGAGCATGGTCTCGACGACCGGGCCCGTGTTCAGCACCCGCTCGACGCCGGCCGCCAGCCGCTCGCCCGACTCGAAGTCGACCCCGGACGAGACCCTTCGCAGCTCATCGGCGCCGGCGTTCCAGCCCATGGCCAGGAGCCTGGCTCCGGCTTCTTCCAGTTCACCTCTCGCTGGCCAGGCGGGGGCCTGCAGCGCCTTGCGCACACCGGAGACGGCCTCGATCGCTGCGCGGGTCTTCTGGATCGCCTCGGGCTCCCAGACATGCACGGGCGGGTTGGTGCGCAGACGCTCGAGCCTCGGCGCCCCGCGCCCCGCGATCGCGGTCGGGCTGAGCTCGTCGGCCTGTTCGATGACCGGCAGCACGCGCCGGCTCAGATGCTCGTCCTGCCCGAGCAGTTCGCGGTCGACATCGCGCGAAAACGCGAGGAACCAGCGCTCATAGGCGACGCACAGCGCCTCCCACCTCGACGCGGCTTCTTCTGATGGATCCGCCGGGGCGACCGCTGGCGTCTCCTCGGCCGGGGTGACCCTCGCCGAGCGCGTCTCTGCTGCCGGGCGATCGGCGCCGGTCTCTTGCTCGGCGGTCTGCCCGCCCCCGCCGAGGGTCAGCATGACGATGGCGACGATCACGACCACCGCCAGCAGCACGCCGAGCACCAGCGTACGTTTCGAGCCCCCGCCCTTGGAGTCGGCCCCCGACCTCATCCGCTCCAGCCCTGCGCCGAGACCGGAGACGGCCTCGCGGAATCCGGCGCGGTCCTCAGACGGATCCATCGCTCCCGGCTCGACCCGACGCTCGAGCATCGCGCGTCCCGAAGCGAGCTGCTTCGCGTCGATCGTGTAAGGCACCTCCGTCACCGGCGGGATCGTCGAGCTCGACGCGAGCATGCAGAGGAACTGCGGCTCGTCGGGCTCGCCCGCCACCAGGTCCACCCATGGGTGCTCGACCGGCGCCACCGCCAAGATCGGCGCACTCTTTGCCGTGTGCTCTGCGATGAACCGGCCCCAGAGCGCGACAGCGTCTTCCGGGGTCGCCTCGGCCCTCGGCACGCGCAGGTGCTGGGGCCTGGCGTCGACGCTCTTGACGCTCGTCGATCCGCCCTTGGCCGGCATGAACCCCTTGAGCTCGCGCTGCACGATGTACAGCACGCGGTCGATCGACTCGGGACGATCGCCCAGCACGCCCGGCTCTGCGATGCGCGGCGTCGCCGGCGCGAGCGCCTCAGCAGCGCCAGGAGCCGAAGCCCGCAGCGACGAGAGCGTGCGCTCGACGGCGCTGCGCACTTCGTCGGCGGTCTTGACCGATTTGCAATCGTGCTCGAGCGTCGCCAGGGCGGGCAGCCCGGTCTTGAGCACCCACGAGAGGCCGGGCCCGCGCGACTGGGCGCAGACGATCATCGGGTAGGCCGACCGTCCCTTGCCGTCGGTGGAGGCCCAGAGCCTGCCGAAGAACAGCGAGCCCCGCCTCCGCCAGAGAAACACATGGCCGAACCCGCCGATGCGTCCGCCCTCGGGGAGGTTCTCCCACGAGCCGGCGTCGATGTTCCCGCCCACGCCCTGCACATAGAGCAGGCGCTTGAGCTCGGCGAGCTCCTCGGTCTCGACGCCGATGTCGTCGATGTGGTCGTTCCATCCCGGGTGCTTGCCGAAGCACCCGAGGAAGACCGACGGACGATCTGACGCGTTCTTTGCCATCAGGTCCCCCGGGGAAGGCTCCCCGATGCCTTGCGTCCGTCGGGGCCGATCCGTCGGCCCCGTTCTGTCAACAACCCCGACCCCCCGTCATCCGCCGAGGTTCACCGGCCAGCGATCCGCGTCGGGCCACGAGGCTGGGCTGGGCATGCCCGTGCGCCGGAAGCGGAACCCGATCTTGTACTCCAGCGTGCGCCCGTTGTCTTCGATCGAGACGGGCACGGCCCAGACCCCGTCGGTCCCCTCCACGCGGGAGGCCTTCCCGTCGAGCACCAGGCGCAACGCCGTCCACCCGCGCGGGAAGGGGAAGTCGACCCGGGCGTTGCCCGGCGCTTCGGGGTTCTCGAACTTCCAGAGCGTCACGCGCATCGGAGACTGGTCGTACACGCTGCTGCGCAGGTTCGCGTCGGCCCCGCGCCGCGTCGAACGCAGCCGGTCGCCGGGCCCCTGCCCGCCCTCGATCCGCACCAGGCCGAAGGCATTGGACGCCTCGCGTTGGTCGGGCGAGATCTCAGGCGAGAGGATCACAAGCTCCCACTCGGGGAGCTGGGGCCGCTCACCGTCGCCGCGCAGCCAGCGCACCGCCGGCAGCACCCGCTCGACAAAGAACCGGCGCTGCTCGGTCCGCATCACGCGGTCGCCACGGAGGTCCTCCAGCAGGGCGTTGACCCGTCGAAGGTCGACAAAGCCCTGCCCGTCGCCGATGGTCCGGCCCTCGCCCCCCTCGGCCGCGGCGGCCAGCAGGCTGACCAGATCGTCGTGGACTCTGAAGACGCCCTCGGGGTCGAGGTCTTCGCCCGGCGCGCCCTTGCACACGGGGAAACGCCGGTGCTCGGTGGCGATCCGCCTCGCGTCGGCCGCGGCCTCGGCACGCGACGCCTCCGCAAGCACGCTCAGCGTGGTGAGGATCGCGCCCGACCAGTACCGCACCGGCGGCTCCTGCTCGTCGTATACCCCGTCCAGGTAGATCGCTCTGAACCTCGGCGGCGTCAGGGCGAGGATCTCGCGCCTCGCCAGGCTCATGTTGCCGGTGAGTTCCTGCCACGAGAGCATGCGGTCTGTCAGCGTGCGGACATAGGTCCGATCGCTGGAGTCAAGCAGCTCCAGCAGCCGCCCCATCTCCTGGTAGACCGCGTTCTCGCGCGAGCCCCAGAAGGGGCGCGCCGCCTCCAGCCCGGCACGGACCTCTTTCGCACCGATCACAAGCTGCGGGTTCACCCGCGCCGGCTGCATCGATCCGGCGAGGACCGTGAACATGTCCTCCCAGTTGCCCGGCTTGCGCGAGGGCTCCATCTCGCCGATCACTTCCGACGACCAGTAGCGCAGGTAGTCGTCTGCGTACGAACGCATGCGCGACAGCATCACATCCGCACGCTCGCCGAGCCGCTCGGCGTCGAGCGGGGTGAGCCTGGAGCCGCCGGCGCCCTGCTCGGGGTCGAGCGTGCGCCGGATGCGGTCTGCGGCGCCGAAGAGCGAAGCCGCGGCTCCCGGGTGGAACGAGGGGTTGAACTCGTCGCCGTCCATCGCCGAGAGCGGCAGACGGGGCTTGAGCACCGGGTCGAGCGAGCGTGATCGCGCCTCGACCAGCGCCCGCACGCCACCCTCGGCCCCGACGATCGAATCCATCGCGGCGCCGATCGCCTCGGCGGCGCGGCGGCGCTGGGACGCGTCGACCGCTTCCGACGCGACGCGGACGACACGCTTTTTCGCCTCCGAGGCCTCGTCGGCCGGGCCGCGGAGACGCACGATCCTCGCCGCGGCTTCCTCGCCCTCGCGGCGCACGCGGTCGAGGGCCGAGGCCAGATCTTCGTACGAGGCCGACTCGCGCTCACGGCTCAGCTCCTCATCGGCACGCTGGAGCATCGCAAAGCGTTCGGCAAACGGGCGCTCCTCCGCCCCCGCGCCGCGCCTGGTCCTGAGCAGTTCTGCGCCGAGCTCTCGCAGTTCGGAGCCGAGCCCGCGCGTCGAGGCGCGGACCTCTTCTTCGAGCTTGGCCAGCGACGAGCGAAGCTCGGTCTCGAGCGCCGCGAAGCGTTCGTTCTGCTCGTTGATGGCGCGGGCGCGTCTGGCCTCCGCCTCCAGCCCGGCGAACTGCTCGCGCGCCAGGCCGAGCGTCTCGTCGCGGGCCTCGTCGAGCGCCCCGGCGAGATCCTGCGGCGCGCCGGACCCGAAGGTCGACTCGACCCTCGCCACGACAGCCGCCAACGCCTCGTGCGCGGCTTTCACCTGCGCGAACTCTTCCGACCACGCCTCGCGTTCAGAGCCGAAGCGGTCGGTCGTGCCCACCTCAGGGAACTGCACGCGTGCGAGCAGTTCCCGCTCACGCTCGGCGTAGCGGCCCATCGCCTCGCGCAGCTCGCCGAGGAGCCCGAGCTTGCCCCCGCCGGCGGCGCCCGCGCCGGCCCAGTGCGAACCGAACGAGCGCACGGCCGATGTGATGGTGTGGTCGGGATCGACGAGCGAAAGGGGCGGCCAGGCGATCGCGCCGCCATCTGCGGCGTAGGTCCAGTCGATCACCTCCTGCAGGCGTTCGATCTCCGCGGCGGTTTCTGGCACGAAGCCGACCTCGCGCCCGTCCGAGTCCTTCTTAGAGAACACATAGCGGGCGACGGGCACGATCTCGAAGACGCGCCCTTCATCGTCGCGGGCGCCGCCGTCGAGGCGGAGGAGCTGCGCCAGCGCGGCTGAGGCGTCGCGCCCCCACGCCTGCTCGCGTGAGAGCTTGTCGCGAGCGGCGCCCACCAGCGGCTCGAGCGCGACACGGCGCAGGACCGCCTCGTGCGCCTCGCGCTGACGGTCGAACGGGTTGCCCCCCGAGACCGCGGCGACGGGGCGGAAGACCGCCGGTGTGGAACGGTCCGCCCGGGCCTGCTCCATCGTGCGAATCGGGAGGGTGATGAGCTTTTCGGTGCGCCCCGCGGCCTGCA
>SLFH01000249.1 GCA_007124345.1 Phycisphaerales bacterium
AGACAACAACGAGGACCTCCATGCCCGAACCACGACCGACAACACTGCACGAACTCCGCGAGAGCGGCTGGGTCTCACGCTCCGTCAAGGACGAGCTTCGGGCCAACATGGTCAAGGCCTTGCGCAACAGCGAGGAGAGCGGCGAGCCGCTCTTCCCGGGCATCGTCGGCTACGAGGACACGGTGATCCCCGAGGTGGTCAACGCCGTGCTCGCCGGGCACGACATGCTGTTCCTGGGAGAGAAGGGTCAGGGCAAGAGCCGCATGATGCGTCTGCTCGTCAACTTCCTCGACGAGGAGACCCCCTACCTCGATCTGCCCGGCTGCCCGGTGCACGAGGACCCGGAGCGCCCGATCACCAACGCCGGCAGGGCCGCCCTGCTGCGCGATCCGCGCGAGGTCCGGATCGGCTGGTGGAAGCGAGCGGACCGCTACGCCGAGCGCCTCGCCCCGGGCACGAAGTTCGCCGATGTGATCGGCGAGATCGACCCGGCCAAGCTCGCCTCGGGCGTGAGCATGTCCGCCGAGGAAGCTCTGCACTTCGGGCTGATCCCGCGCATGCACCGCGGCATCTTCGCGATGAACGAGCTGCCGGACCTCGACGAACAGGTGCAGGTCGGCCTGTTCAACATCCTCGAAGAGCGCGATGTGCAGATCCGGGGCTACCCGATCCGCTTCGACCTCGATGTGCTCGTGCTCTTCAGCGCCAACCCCGCGACCTACAACCGCTCGGGCAAGGTCATCCCCCAGCTCAAGGACCGCATCGGCGCGACCGTCCAGACGCACTACCCCGCCGACCGCGACGCGGGCATCGAGATCATGCAGAGCGAGGCGGGGACCGACCTCGGCGGCGAGTTCCCCGTCATCGTCCCGCGTTTCATGCTGGAGATCTGCGAGGAGATGGCCCGCGTCGCCCGCAAGAGCAAGTACATCGACCAGCAGTCGGGCGTATCGGCCCGGTTCAGCATCAGCAACTACCGCACGATGATCGCCAACGCGCGGCGTCGGGCGATCCTGCTCGGGGAGAAGCCGGCGGTCCCGCGCATCAGCGACCTCTCGCACTTTGTCGCCTCGGCGCTGGGCAAGCTCGAGCTGGACATGATGGGCGCACAGCGGATGACCGAGCGCCAGGTGCTCGGCGCGATCGCGGCCGAGGCGATCGGCCATGTCTTCAAGGAGTATGTCACCGAGCACGGGCTCGGCGAGATCGCCGAGATCTTCGGCGAAGGCGTGAGCGTCGAGGTTGGCGACATGATGCCCAGCACGCACTACGCCGAGATGCTCAAACGCGTCCCCCCGGCGTGGGAGAAGGCCTTCGAGGTCAACCCCGCCGAAGACGCGGGCGTGCGGGCGAGCTGCATCGAGTTCGTGCTCGCGGGGCTTTACAGCCGCGACATGATCAGCCGCAGCGAACACCGGGGCCGGGTGAAATACGATCTGTAAGGCTCCAACTTCCAAAGGTGGCCCCAATGCAGACCGGCAACCTCATCGGCGGCGAGTTCGTCAAGCCCGCCTCCGGCAAGTCCATCACCGTTTTCAACCCCGCCGACGATCAGCCTCTCGCTGAGGTCCCCGATGTGGGCGAGGACGGCATCGCCCGCGCGATCGACGCGGCGTCAAAGGCGTTCCCGGGCTGGAGCGCCACGCCCGCGATCGAGCGGGCCGAGATCCTGCGGCGCTGGGCGGGGTTGATGCTCCGCGACGCCGAGCGGCTCGCCTCGCGCATGACCGCTGAGCAGGGCAAGCGCCTGGCCGAGGCGGAGGGCGAGATCAGGTACGCCGCGTCGTTCCTGACCGACGCCGCGGCGCACGCCGAGACGCTCTTAGGCCACCAGGTCCCCTCGCCGAAAAGAGACATGCGGATCACGGCGATCCGCCAGCCCGTGGGCGTGTGCGCCGCGATCACGCCTTGGAACTTTCCCTCGGCGATGCTCGCCCGCAAGCTCGGGCCGGCGCTGGCTTCGGGGTGCACGATGCTCGCCAAGCCGGCGCACCAGACGCCGCTGTCGGCGATCGCGATGGCCGAGCTCGGCGTCGTGGCGGGGCTGCCCGACGGCGTGTTCAACCTCGTGACCTGCGACGCGAAGCTTTTCTCGGAAACGGTCTTCGCCGACAGCCGCGTGCGGAAGGTCTCGTTCACCGGCTCGACGCCCGTCGGGCGTCTGCTGATGAAGCTGGCGTCGGAAAACCTCGTCCGCCTCTCCTTGGAGCTCGGCGGGCACGCCCCGTTTGTGATCTTCGAGGACGCGGACCTCGACGCCGCGGCCGACGGTCTGATCGCCAGCAAGTTCCGCAACGCGGGCCAGACCTGCATCTGCCCGAACCGGCTGTACATCCACGCCTCGGTGTACGACGAGGCGATGGACCGCCTGCGGCAGAAGATCGAAAAGCTGAAAGTCGGCCCGGGTGACGCCGAGGGCGTCAAGATCGGCCCGCTCATCAGCGACGACGCGATGGAGAAGGTCGAACGCCACGTCGCCGACGCGAAGCAGCACGGCGCCGAGGTGCTCTGCGGGGGCGAGCGGGCGAAGCCCCAGGCAAACGGCCGCACACTGGCGGACCGGTTCTACACCCCGACGCTGCTCTCGGGGCTCAAGCCCGCGATGGCGATGGCGAAGGAGGAGACCTTCGGCCCGGTGATCGGCGCGGCGAGTTTCGATACCGAGGCCGAGGCGATCGGGCTGGCCAACAGCAGTCCCTACGGCCTCGCGTCCTACTACTACACCCGCGACCACTCGCGCGCGATCCGAGTCGCCGAGGCGATCCGGGCAGGCATCGTCGGCGTGAACAACGGGGGCGTCTCGACGGCGCAGGCGCCGTTCGGGGGCGTTGGGCTCTCGGGCTTCGGGCGCGAGGGCGGGCCCTGGGCGCTGGACGAATACACCGATGTGAAGTACATCAGTACGGGCGTGGCGGAGGGATGATCGGCGCCCCGACGAGCAGGAGCCCAAGGATCATGGTTGCCGGTCAGGCCGCGGCCTTGGCCGGCTCGGCTGCTTGACCGACCTCGAGCACGCCATCGGGCCCGTCCTCATCGACCTCGCCGACCTCGACGATCTCGGCGTCCCGCTCCCGGAGGTACTCGATGAGGCTCGGAAGGTCCTCGGGGATCTCGGACGGATCCTCGCCGAGGGCGAGCGCCTCCATCTGGGCGGTGTAGTACGCTCTGAGGCGGACGACCTCGTGCTTGAGCCGGTGGGTCCGGGTCGAGAAGAAGATCGAGGAGGCGAGGACATGGCCCACCCCGAACAGACAAACAAGGGCGAAGAAGGCCAGCACCACCCAGACCGTTTCGGAAAAGTGGACCATCATCCGGTGCATCGGGCGGATGGGCCCCCCGCTAAAGCCGCACGCCTCCCATACCATGCCCGCGTGAAGCGACTCCCGCTCTGGCTGCTGCTCGCGCTCCTGTCGGTGCTCTGCCCGGCGCCGCCCGCCCTCGCTCAGGGGGGTGGGGTGGTGACGCTTGACCTGGTCGAGTTCGGCGTGGGCAACGCCTTCCGGCCCGGGGGCTGGGTGACGCTCCGCCTGCGGGTCTCCGACGCCTCGCCCTCGCCCCGCGAGATCATGCTCAGGGCGAACGGGTTCGACCCCGACGGGGACACCCCGGTCTACGAGACGGTGATCGCCGCCCCCGGCCTGGCCGGACGCGACGCCTGGCTGTCAATGTACCTGCCCTACGACTTCGAGCCCGGGCAGGCCGTCACGGTGCAGGCTTTCGAGGCCGAGCCGGTGCAGAACGGGCCGAGGTCGCACGAGCCCGGGCGCCTGCTCGTCACGCGCGGCTTCATCCCGATCGCCCCCGAGGGCGGCTCTCGCACCGCCTCCCGCCCGATCGACCAACAGGCCGCGATGCTCGGCATCATCGGGACGCGCGCGCCGGGCATCCGCCAGTACGGTTTTTCTGCGCCCGGGACCGATTGGCCGCCCTTGGGTCACGAGCGGATCGACTCTGTCCAGTTCGGCCCCGACAGCGTCCCGGACACTTGGATCGGCTTGGCGCCGTTCGAGTTCCTCGTTTGGGCGAGCGACGCCGAACCGACGCGCCTGGGCACCGAGCGTGCCTCGGCGATCCGTCAGTGGGTCAGGCGGGGCGGGCACCTGGTGATCCTGCTCCCCCTCGATGCGCAGCTCTGGCAGGACCCAAGGAGCAACCCGATCGCCGGGCTCATGCCCGACGCGGAGCTCCGGCGGAGAGACCTCAGCGAACGCGAGATCCGCGACCTGCTGCCGCTGCTGACAAGGGCCGTCGCGCCGAGCGTCCCCGAATCGCTCCAGATGCACGAATTCGTGCCGATCGAGACCGCCTCGCGGACGGCGATGATCCCCCTCTTGGCCGACCCGCGCGGGCGGGTGCTGGCGGCACGCAGGCTCGTCGGCATGGGGATGGTCAGCGTGATCGGGCTGGAGCTCGACCGCCCCGTGCCCGACGCGGATGTCTTCTGGCACCGGATCCTCGGACGCCGGGGCAGGATCGTCTCGTCACAGGCGGAGGCGACCGCGCTGCAGACGACCCAGGACATCCGGTTCACCAGCCGCCAGCAGTTCTGGCTGGACCGCGACATCCCCGACAAGATCGCCAAGACGGGGCGCGCCGCGGCGGGGCTGGGGCTCGGCTTTGCCGTCTTTGCGATCTACTGGCTGGTCGCGGGGCCGGTCGGCTACGCGATCCTGCGCAGGTTCAACAAGACGCAGCACGCATGGCTGCTCTATGTCGCGGCCGCCGGGCTGTTCACCGTCATCGCGTGGTCCGGGGCGGCGGCGATCCGTCCATCAAATGTAGAAGCCGCACACCTGACCATCCTCGACCATGTCTACGACCAGGGCGAGCAGCGAGCCCGCTCGTGGATGAGCCTGCTTGTGCCCCGCTACGGCGAGGCCCGTGTCCGGGTGATCCCCGACTCGATGGACGCGCCGTCGAATCTGCTGACCGCGTGGCAGCCCCGCGAGCGGGGTTCGACGACCGGCTTCCCAGACACCCGGTCGTACATCGTCGACGGTCGGCGCCCCGAGGAAGCAGCAATCCCCGTCCGCTCGACTGTGAAGCAGCTCCAGATCGACCGCTCCGGACAGCCGATCCGCGACTGGGGGATGCCCCGCCCGACCATGGGGCCCGACGGCTCGTCCGACCCGGCCTTGTGGCTCGACGCCCGCGGGCTGCCCGCCGGACGGCTCGTGCACTCGCTCCCGGGCGTGTTGAGAGACGCGAGGCTGATCGTGGTTCGGGGGCAGCGCGCCGTCGGTCCGCTCGGGCGAGAGCGTGAGGACATCCCCGCTGACGCCCTCGCCTTCGCCATCGGCGATTGGCGCCCCGATTCGCCCCTAGACCTTTCCGAACTGGCGGCGCAGTTCATCTCGACCCCTGAGGACGAGATCGACCACGGGCTGCAGACATGGCTGAACGGGATCACGCCCCGTGTCTCGGCGCCGCTGCCCGGCGCGACGGCCGCCGCACGACCGGGGGGCGACCCCATCAGCCGGTTGACCGCGGGCGGCTTCTTCGGCCTGATCGAGCCCCCCCGCTACGACCGGGCGACGCAGTTCGCGGGGCCAGAGCTGGCGCGGCGTTGGTCGCTGCACGGGCTGGACATGAGCCTGTGGACGACGCAGCCATCGATCATCGTGATCGGGCACATCGACGGTCCGTGTCCGATCCCGCTTGTCGTCGGCGACGAGTCGCCGGTCCGCCCGGAGTTTTCCGGCACGACGATCGTCCGCTGGGTTTATCCCCTGGCAGGCCGCCCGCCCGCGTGGCCCAGGCCGTGAACACCGGATCCGAAACAACCTCCGAGGCGACACGCCCATGCCGATGATCCAGACGACCAACCTGACCCGCACCTACGGCGACCTTGTCGCGCTCGACAACCTCAACCTGTCCATCGAAGAGGGCGACTGCTTCGGGTTCATCGGCCCCAACGGCGCCGGCAAGACCACCACCATCAAGATCCTCGCGACGCTGCTGAAGCCCTCGAGGGGCAAGGCGGAGATCGCCGGCTTCACCGTCGGCTTCCAGAACCGCCAGATCCGCCCCATGATCGGCTATGTGCCCGACTTCATGGGCGCGTACGAGGACATGGTGGTGACGGAGTATCTCGAATTCTTCGCCGCGGCCTACGAGATCCACGGCCAGCAGCGCAAGAAGGCCGTCTCCGATGTGCTCGAACTCACAGAGCTCGGCTACAAGGCGACCGCCGAGGTCAACTCGCTCTCGCGCGGCATGCAGCAGCGGCTCTCGATCGCCCGCGTCCTGCTGCACGACCCCAAGGTCCTGCTGATGGACGAGCCGGCCAGCGGCCTGGACCCCCGCGCCCGCATCGAGATCCGCGAGCTGCTCAAGGAGCTCAAGCGGATGGGCAAGACGATCCTCATCTCCTCGCACATCCTGCACGAGCTCGCCGAGCTCTGCAATGTCGTCGGCATCATCGAGCGGGGGCAGTTGCTCTTTTCGGGCAGTGTCGCCGCGGCGGTGCGGCAGGCGAAGGTCGGGCACATTCTGCATGTGGGCGTCGCCGAGCGGTCCGAGGACGCCGCCAAGCTGCTGGAAAAAACTCCTGGCGTGCGCAAGGTCGCGCTCGCCGACGAGTCAGGCCCCGACGGCAACCTCCGCCATGTGATCCGCCTCGCCTTCGACGACAGCTCGGGCCATAGCCACACCGACCTGCCCAACATCCTCGTCAACAACGGCTATCGCCTGACGAAGTTCGACGAGGAGCCGGTGAACCTCGAAACCGTGTTCATGCGACTGACCAAGGGGCTGGTGCAGTAACGCCGGGCCCGCTCAGAACGACACGACCTCGGTGCCGGCGGCCTTGAGCATCCTGGTCAGCGGCACGCCCATCGGCAGCACCTCGAAGCCGATCTCGCGCAGGCGATCGGCGATTCCGTACGAGTCGGCGCAGACCACGCACGCCTGCAGCACCACGCCATCGGCCTGCATCTGCTGTACTTTCGCCCGAAGGTCCTTGTCGCCGACCAGTGTCCGCTGGCTCGGGCCCCAAGCGATCAGGCGGACCTGCTCGAACCAGCCCGAGCGCTTCGCCGCGTGGGTGTACATCAGCGCCACGCGGTGGGCCACATCCGGGTCGGCGCTCGTCCACAGCACCGCGAGGTGGTTCGGGCGTTCGTCGTCGGTGCCGATCCCCTTGGCAGAAGCCCCCGCCGCGAGACCGCCGAGCCCGAGCGCCGCCGCTCCGACCATCGCCTCGCGTCTGCCGATCGGACGGGACTGGTTCTGCTCGCTGCTCATCGTGCGGCTCCTTCCGGAGTTTGCGGCGTGCCGTCGTTCCATGTCGGTCGGTACGCCTAGTCGAAGATCTTCAACTGCTCGCCGACGACCTCGGTCTCGGTGATCGGGTGGTCGATATCAAGACGGTAGTCCCCGCTGTAGCAGGCGGTGCAGTAGTGCTCGGCGGGGCGGTCCATCACGCTCAGCAGCCCGTCGAGCGAGAGGTAATGCAGCGAATCGACGCCTAGGTAATCGCGGATCTCATCGACGGTGCGTTCGTTGGCGATGAGCTGGTCGCGCGTTGCGAAGTCGACGCCGAAGTAGCACGGGTGGCGGATCGGCGGGCAGGAGATCCGCAGGTGGATCTCTTTCGCCCCGGCGCTTCGGAGCTGCTGCATTTTCTCGCGCGTGGTGGTGCCGCGGACGATCGAGTCGTCGACGATCACCAGCCTCTTGCCCCGCACCATCTCTTGGATGACATTGAGCTTCAGGCGGACGGCGGCTCGGCGCTGGTCTTGGGTGGGCTTGATGAAGGTCCGGCCGACATAGCGGTTGGGGACGATCACCTCTCGGTACGGGATGCCGCTGGCCCGCGCGTACCCGTTGGCGGCGCTGCGTCCGGAGTCGGGCATGGGGGCGACATAGTCGGCCTCGACGGGGGCCTCGGTCGCGAGCTTTTCGCCCATGGTCTCTCGTGCGAGCTGCACATTCTGCCCGAAGACATTGCTGGCGGGGCTCGCGAAGTACACATGCTCGAAGACGCAGTGCGCCGCCCGCTCGGCCGGCTGGGCGAAGTGCCTCGACGAGACGCCCTCGTCAGAAAGCGTGACGATCTCGCCCGGCTCGACCTCGCGCACAAACTCAGCGCCGATCACATCCAGCGCCACCGTCTCGCTGGCGACGACGGGTTCGCTCCCGGGCAGGCGTCCGATCACCAGGGGCCTCCACCCCCAAGGGTCGCGGGCCGCCTCGATCCGGTCCTTGAACATCAGCACGACGCTGAAGGCGCCCTGGAGTCGCCGGAGCATCGCGGCCGTCGGGTCCGGGCTGCGCCGCGCCACCGGCGAGGCGAGCAGGTGGATCATCACCTCGGTGTCGCTGGTGGTCGAGAAGAGATGCCCCGCCTCGCTCATGCGGTCGCGCATCGCCGCGGCGTTGATCAGGTTCCCGTTGTGCCCCACCGCGACCTGCCCGTCGGCGTACCGCTGGATGATCGGCTGGGCGTTGCACGCCAAGGAGCCGCCCGAGGTCGAATAGCGGTTGTGCCCGATCGCGCCGATCGGGCTGCCTTGGGCGAGATGGGCGAGCGTTCGGGGGTCGAAGACCTCGACGACCAGCCCCATTCCGTTGTGCCCGTGGATGGCGCCATCGGCGTCGGCGACCGCGATGCCGGCCGATTCCTGACCTCGGTGCTGCTGGGCGTACAGGCCGTAGTACGCCAGCCGGACTGGGTCGGGAGAGCCCCAGACACCGAAGACGGCGCACTTTTCCCGCATGTCCGGGTGGGGCGCCTTGGCGGGCGCCTCTGGCAGGAGGGGAAGACTGATCCGCCGCCGGGAGTCGTCAGGCACCGACCGGCCTCCGATCAAATGAACCGATTGCAGGGACGCGGGATCGCTGGGTCTGACTCTAGCACGGCGCGAAGGTTCTGCGAAGACGCCGGGCGACGAGGTGTCGGAAGCTCCGTGAAGATTCCGGGGATCGGACGCCCCGGATTGCCGTCCGAGCCGGGCGGGGCTTGACCGGGGCCCTCGATCGACCTTCCATTGACCTCTCCGGGAATGCCCGGATCGTCACTTTCGGCCCCGCAGTCGCGGTCACGCCCCGAACGATCGCCGCAGAAGGCGGCACCCCGGCCCAGAGCCGGCGGACGGAAGAAAGGAATCGGATCATGGCCAGGTACCTTGGCCCCAAGGTCAAGCTGTCTCGACGCGTGGGCGTGCCCATCGCGGACATCCCCAAGCACACCGCCAAGCGCCAGCTCACCCCCCCGGGTATCCATGGGTACCGGGGTCGACGCCTCCGCGACTACGGCATCCGCCTCGTCGAGAAGCAGAAGCTCCGCTACCACTACCACATCATGGAGAAGCAGTTCCGGCGTTACCTCGACGAGGCCGAACGTCGTCAGGGCAACACCGGTGAGCTGCTCCTGCAGCTCCTGGAGTCCCGTCTGGACAATGTCGTCCGTCGTTGCGGCCTGGGCCGGACCATCTGGGCCGCCCGCCAGATCGTCGCCCACGGGCATGTCCGCGTGAACGGCCAGAAGGTCGACCGCCCCTCGTACCAGATCAAGGTGGGTGATGTGATCACCTTCCGCGACCGGGTCCACAAGCTCGTCCGCGAGAACATGGAGTCGATGGGCGGCGTCGAGGTCCCGGGCTGGCTGGAGCTGAACCCGTCGGAGCTGACGGTCCGGATCATCGCCAACCCGACCCGCGACCAGATCCCCTTCGATGTCAACACCAACCTGATCGTCGAGCTCTACCGCTGATCTTGACGACCGCCGACCGGGGCCGACGCCCCCTTCCGGCCTAGGCTTCTCACGACAGATCGTGCGTCACGCGCGGCCGGCCAATATCGGCCGGCCGCTTCTTTTTCCGGCGGGAGCCGGGGGTCGGCATGCTCAAGTTTCTGCGTAAGTACAACAAGATCCTGCTCGTCGCCTTCGGCTCGTTCCTCATGGTCGCCTTCCTGGCGCCCGAGGCGGTCGAGAGGATCGGCCAGCAATCCCTCAACCGCACCACCGCCACGATGGACGGGCGGAATGTCTCGATGCTCGACCGGCAGCAGGCCAGTTCCGAGCGGGAGGCCCTCCGCGGGTTCTTCGAATCGATCGGGGGCGTGCCCATCCAAAGCCTCGGCTTCAGGCCCCTCAACCCCGAGGTCATCATCGGCCGCAACACGACGCACTGGCTGTTGCTGACCCACGCCGTCCAGACCGGCGGGTACGCGGGCGAGTCGGGCGACGGGGCTCTCTGGCTTGCCGATGTGCTGACCAACCAGGTCGCCGACCTCCTCCGCTTCCAGGACCAGCGCGCCCGCCAGCAGTACGAGTTCGCCCGCATCTTCGGCGAAGACCCCGGCCCCCCCCCGCCGCCCGAGCGTTCCGACGCCGAGTATCGCGCCGAGGCCGAGTCGCTGGTGATGCGTCGTGCGATGCAGTCGGCCGGGAGCATGCGCCTGTCGATGGAGGAGTTCTATGCCGCCCTGGCGAAGGCTCAGGGCGTGACGCGGATGCTCGACAGCTATCTGACGCTGGACCGGCCCTCGCGTCCGTCGTCGATCGCCTCGGCCCGCTCGCGCCTGGAAGAGGTCGTCGCGGATGTGCTCATCATCCCCGGCCGGGCCGCGACGCCCGACACAACAGAGCCCGACGCGGAAGTGCTCCAGGCCCTTTTCGAACGCTATCGCGACGCGAGCCCGGGCGAGGGAGAGTTCGGGATCGGCTACACCCTGCCGCCCCGCGCCGCCGTGCAGTGGCTCGTTCTCGACCGCTCGCAGATCCGCGACCACATCGCCCAGCGCGACTTCGACGACATCGAGCTCGACGCGGAGACCGAGCTGGCGATGGCCGGGCGCGACCGCTCGCACGAAGACCACGCCCGGCGCGTCGCCGAGCTCGCCGACGAGATGCTCGAGCGTCGGGTCAACGCGGCGATCAACGACGCGCAGCGGATCATCCGCACCGCCGTCTTCCGCGCCCGCGACGGCCTGCCCCTCTCCGGCAACTACTACGAGATCCCCTCCGACTGGCGCGCCCCGAGCTTCGCCGAGCTCTCGGCGAGGATCGCCCGCGAGGTCCGAATCCCCGAGCCGCGGGTCCGCTCCACCGGCGGGCGTTTGCGCACCAGCAACGAACTGGCCGAAGAGTACGGGCTCGACCGGTTCGCGATCTTCATCGGCGCCACGCCGGTGCGCCTCAACGAGGTGGTGATGCGCGTCCGCGAGATCGGCGGCCCCTCCGAACCGCCGATGCAGGTCGGCCTGCCTGTTGTCGACACCCCCGCACGCGACGGCGCCGACAACATCAGCTACTTCCTCGTCACCGACGCGCGCCCGACCTCCCCGCCCGAGAGCTGGGAAGAGGTCCGCGACCGCCTGATCGCCGACCACTTCAGTCTCGAGGGCTTCAGGGCCCTGCTCGCCGAGCGGAGCATCGCGGTCTCGATCGCCGCCGAGGATGGGCTCGAAGACGCGATGAACCTTTACATGGACCAAGCGCCGGAGGACGCGCAGCCCCGAGTGCGTCGGCGCGTGCGAGTGACCCGCCGCCAGTCCAGCGCCGCTGAGTTGGACACCTCCGAGCTCCGCGCGGCGATCTTCGAGCGAGCTCTGGCTCTGGACCCGGGCCGCCCCGTCGCCGAGCAGCCGATGTCCGAGCGCGTCTTCGCTCTGCAGATCGACAACCGCCGCTCGCTGGCGATCGTGCGGATCAACGCGGTGCAGCCGCTGACGATCGAGGACTTCCGTGCGTACGGAGACACCGTCGCACGCGGGGCCTCGATGGAGCGGACGGTCGAGCTGACCGGGGGCGTGGCCGACGCGTTCAGCGAGAGGGCGCTCATCAGCCGCTTCAACTATGTCGACCTCGACGCCGACCCCGAAGAGGCCGCCATCGACCAGCAGCCCGAGGCCTGACCCAAAGTTTCAACAGTCCTGTGGCACTGGCGGCTTGTCCGCCAGTGTCTTTTTTGTCGCTGGCTGGTTGCTGGTCTTGCCGAACGCGCACCCGCGCCGCCGGTCTTCCCCGCTCCCAGAACAGTCACACCTTCTTATGCGCCCACCCGCCCTGGAGGAACCGGGCGGTGTAGACCGCGCCGCGAACGACCAACTCGGCGCACAGCGCGTACCACAGGCCCGTCAGCGTCGGCTCGTCCCGGAACGGGTTCACGAGGATTACTGTCCGGACAAACTCGCCATCGACGGTGCGTGTGAAGGCAAGGTCGGCGCCGGAGAAGACGAACGCCAGGGGCAGGCGCACGCCGTAGGTCGTTGCCCAGGTCAGCATCATCGCCATGCGGACATCGCCTGCGCCCCGCATCGCCTGGCGGAAAACGATCGAGAGGGCGAAGGGGATCTGGACGACGCCGCAGATCACCAGCAGCTTCGGCGCCGAGGCCAAGTGCTCGGGCTGCTCAGAGAAGATGCTGACGATCGCGACGGGGAAGAGGATGAACGCGGCGCCGAAGGCCCCCATCAGCCCGCAGGCGATCAGGGCGCAGCGCCAGACCGCCGCCCTCGCCATCGCGATGCTGCCGGCCCCGAGGTACTGCCCCACGAGCGTCGCGGCGGCGGCCCCCATCGCAAAGCCGGGAAGGAAGCTGAACGCCTCGGCCCGGATCGCGATGATGTGGGTTCCGAGCGCCCCCGCGCCCATCGACCCGACCATCAGCACCACCGCGAAGTTGCCCAGCCAGAGGCCCAGCGTCTCGATGAAGTTGGGCAAGCCGAGGCGGACGAGGCGGCGGGCGGTGTGGGTGTGCAGCTTGAGCCGGCGCCCGATCAGGCGGACGCCGCCCACCCCGTTGATCAGAACGCCGATCATTAGGACCATGCCGACGAAGTGCGCGATGATCGTGCCCAGCGCGATCCCCACCACGCCCAACTCGGTCGGGAACGGGTTGGCGATGAGGATCTTGGTCACCGGCTCGCCGTCCTCAAAGCGTGTCGCCGCGATGTCCACCCCCGAGAGGGCGAAGCTGGCGGTGATGTTCACGATGTTGACGACGATCATCACCAGCAGCGGGCGGATCGAATCCCCCGCCCCGCGTACGCAGGCGATCGAGCCGTAGAGCACCCCCATCAGCGGGATGCCCGTCGCGACGATGCTCAGGTAGCTGACAAACGCGCGACGCGCGTCGCCGGTCAGGTTCATCACAGAGGCGACCGAGGGCGCCAGCGCGATCACGCACGCCGCGACAATGATCCCCGTCGCGATCTGGAGCAGGATCGTCTGCCCGACCGCGGCGTTGGCGACCGCGAGCCTGCCCCTGCCCACGGCGCGGCTGATGACCGCCGTCGCCCCGATGCCCAGGGCCATGACGGTCAGCCCGAAGAACCAGGTGATGTAGCTCGCCGCCCCGATCGCGTCGGTCTCGCCCACGCCCAGGCCCGAGGCCAGACGGGTGTCGACAAAGCCGACGAGGGAGCTGAGCAGGCTCTCGATGAGGATCGGCCACGAGAGGATCAGGATCGCCCCGTTCATCGTCTTGCCGGCCAGCCGTCCGTTCCGGAGCCGCCCGTCCTCGGTCAGCCCGCCCGGCCTGATCCTCCCGGGCGGTGGCGGGATGCGCACGCCGGACTCGGGGTACGGGTTGGCCGCGACGCGCCCGGTCTCGCCCGGCGCGGCGCCCCGGTCTGGGCTCTGGTCAGGGCTTTGGAGTGGTTCGTTGCGGTCCGCCGACATGCACGCTCTCTCGCGGGCCGGGATCTGCCCCGGTCAACGCAAATCCCCTCGGCCGGGGCCGAGAGGCCCCAAACCGATGTAAACGGCCCGTTCACTCGCTCGCGTCCCGACGCCCCGTCCCGCTCAGGCCAGGAGCAGATCGAGCAGTTCCGGCACGCCCTTGCCGTGCGTCGCGATCGTCTCGACGATCTTCCGCCTGCCCGCGACATCGCGAAGATCGCGGACGAGCTCGTGCTCGCCGGGGTGGTCGGCTTTGTTGCAGACAAAGATGTCCGCGATCTCGAGCATGCCGGCCTTGTCCATCTGCACCGAATCGCCCATGCCCGGGGTCAGGACGACCACCGTGCTGTCTACATGGTCTCGGATCTTCGTCTCGTTCTGGCCGGCCCCGACCGTCTCAACGAACAGCGTGTCGTAGGCGTTCTCGCCTTCGTTCGCCCCGCCGATCAGATCCACGATGTCGCCCACGGCGTGGTAGTCCTCGCCGCGGATCGCCAGGCTCCGGTAGTACACATTCTCGCCGAGCCGGTTGAAGTCAACCCGCAGGCGGTCGCCGAGGAGGGCGCCGCCGGTGATCGGGCTCTTGGGGTCAAAGGCGAGGACGGCGACGCGTCCGAGCGAGGGGTCGTCCTCGGCCCGGCGGGTGAACTCGGCCGCGAGGGCAGCGACCAGCGTGCTCTTGCCCGCTCCCGGGGCCCCGGTGAAGCCGAAGACCCGCTTGGGCCGGCGCCTTTTGGCGTCCTTGCGGATCGGCCGCTCCTCGTGGGCCATCGAGATGTCGCGGGCGAGCTGGGCGGTCGGATGCCCGGACTCGATCCGCTCGGCGTAGGGCTTCACGGCGCTCTTGACCGCCTCGACAATCTGGAGCAGCCCGGTGCCGGTAGTGAAGCAGGCGGCGATCCCCGCCTCCTTGAGCGCCGGGATGTCTTCCTGGGGCAGGATCCCCCCCATGTGCACGGGCAGGTCCGGCCGCCCGACCCCCGCCAGCGCCTCCAGAAGTTTGGGGCCCAGGACGAGGTGCGAGTTGCTCATCATGCTCGCGGCGATGACATCGCAGTCCTCGTCGCGGGCGGAGATCGCCAAGCTCGAAGGCGTCTGCCAGAGCCCGGAGTAGATGACATGGACGCCCGAGTCGCGCAGGGCCCGAGCGATGACCTTCACCCCGCGGTCGTGCCCGTCGAGGCCCATTTTGCCCAACAGGACGCGTGGGCGGTGGTCGAGCCCTTCGCAGCGGTCCTTTTTCTCAAACTCGCTTGTTGCGCCTTCGAGCGTGCTGGCCATCGGAACTCCTCGCCGCGGGCGTGGACAATCCGGCCGCGACGATCGCCGCCCGGCCGGGTCAGGATGCTAGCCGTCGGAACCGCCCGGGAGCGAGAATCAGCCCGATCACGAGCCGGACAGCACCGGTCGCGAAATCACGCTCGATCGACAGCGGCGAGCCGCTCAGGGCCGCTTGCGGAGAAGCAGGGTCAACGGTGCATCGCCAGCCCCCCCCGAATCGACGACGCTGATCTCCATGGTGTCGGCGTCGATCACACGGGCGGCGGACACTTCCCCGTCGAAGCGGTCGCGCGTGCGGACGCTGAACACAACGATGCCGGCGTCGAGCGTCCATGTGCCGCCCGACTCCTCTCGCCGGCCCTGGTCATCAACACTCGTCGAGAGCAGCGTGCCGTCGGGACGCAGGGTCACCGTAGTGCCCGTCAGCGCGTCGACGGCCGGCTGCGTCATGTCGGGTATCAAGGCACGTGCTTCTCGTCGCTGCGCGGGATCGGCGATCTCGGCGATGGTCGCCTCGGCCATCTCGATCAGGGCGGCTTCCGCCTCCGCTGCGTCGAACGTCCACTCGCCCGCCAGATCGTCCATCGTCAGGTCGGTGCGGGTTTCCGGTGCGGCCTGACGCGGTGTATTGCCCGCTCGCTCCTGATTCGCGCACGCGCCGAGACCGAGCGCGACCATCACGCCTGCCAGTACCGAGACCGTCCGCCCGAGTTTTCTATCCATGACATGAATTCCGTTCTGAAAGCGTCCCCCGTCGGAGGGTACCCGGCGGGGGACGGGTGAGATGTGTGCCGGCGTTGCGGGTTCAGGATCGCCTGCGGAGCATCGCCTTCACTTGGAAGTCGGTGATTTCTTCGAGGTCGATCTCGATGGTGTCCGTGTCGATCACGCGACCTCTGATCGGTTCATCATCTTCATCAATCGTGATGAGGATGTTACGGTTGCGGAGCTCCCAGGCGCCTTCGTCGGGCTCGGCGTCTCCGGTCAAGCTCTCGCCGGCGATCGTCATCGAGCCGTCCGCTTGAAGGATCAGCCTTATCGTGGCGAGTTCTTCGGTCATCATGTCAATCACTTCGATGTCTTCGGGCCGGAGTTCCGGCGTCTGGTCAGCGGGCATGCCCGGCACCCGGTAGTCGGCCTCGATCCCGCGGCGGATCGCCTCGCGGAGTTCCTCGGTCTGGAAGCCCCAATCGCCCGCGAGCGTTGCCATCGTGACCTCGGCGGTTGTGCGCTGGCCCTCGCGCTGTTCGCCCTCGCGGTCGCCCCCGCAGGCGCCGAGAAAGAGCCCCGCGGCGAGTAGGCCGGCGGTCAATGTGATCTTCGTTCTGTTCATGTTCAAAGTCTCCGTTGCCTGTGATTCGATGGCGCTGCCAATGCCTCCCGTGCGTCCAAGTGGAAGGCCCCGCTCTCCGGTCCCGTGCCGGACCGCCGGCGTATGCAACATCCCCGCGGACGCTGCGAGCCCAAGCGGAAACAATGACGCCCGCCAGTTCCCTGCTCAGCTCTTGCGACGCAGCCGGGCCATCACGCCGGACTCTCCGATGTCCTCCAGGGTCATCTCCATCGTGTCGATGTCGATGACCCGTCCCTTCAGATCTTCCTTGGGTCCCTCGTCGGCGCCCGCGGTCAGCGTGACATCCCGGCCGTCGAGTGTCCAGACGCCCGTCGCCGTCTCGGGGTTGCCTTCGGCGTCAACGAGCGTCGCGGTCATCGTGCCGTCGGCATTGAGTGACACGACGGTTCCGGAGATCGCCTCGATCAGCGGCCCCATCATCATCTGCTCGAACATCTGCATCTGTGCCCGCATCTGTTCGCGCTGGGCGGGATCCTCGATCGCCGCCAGATCCTGCTCCATCTGGTCGCGGAAGGAGCCCCGCATCTCTTCGGGATCGAACCCCCAGTCCCCCGCGAGGGTCGCCATGGTGATTTCGGTCGTCGTCCGCTGGCGTTCCTGGGCACGTGAGCCCGGCTCCCTTTCGCGGTCGCCGTCCCGGTCGCTCTTGCCGCAGGCGCCGAGGCCGAGGGCGAGCGTCGCGGCCGTGAGGCCCACGGTCAGTCTGCCGATCTTCCGGTTCATCGCGTTTTCTCCGTTGATCGCGGCACGGCGTCTGCGTGCCGCGTCCTCCCGTCGTGCGGCGGGGCGCTCCGGCGCCCGCCCAAGGTCCGCACCAGTTTATCGAATTGCACCCGCCGCGGGTGACCCCACTACCCTCGGCCCATGCAATGGATCGTTCTCGGCGTGATAGGCGTCTGGTACGGCGTGGCGAGCCTCGTCACCATCGCCCTCTACGCCCGCGACAAACGCTCGGCCCGCAAGGGACGATGGCGGGTCTCTGAGCGGACCCTTCACCGCTGGGAACTCTTTGGCGGGTGGCCCGGGGCGCTGGTGGCTCAGCGGCTGTTCAAGCACAAACGCCGCAAGCAGAGCTACCGCCGGGTCTTCTGGATGATCGTTTTCCTGCATGTGGCGGGGCTTGCCCTCTTGCTGCGGCTGATGCGCTGAGGTGGAGGGCTTCGGTGCTGCTGGGCGCAAGAAAAAGGCGCCGCCGTATGGCGACGCCTTGCGTTGATTGAAGTGGAGTCCGGGGCGAAAAACACCCCGGGGGGGCTTACCAGCCGCCGCCGCCGCG
>SLFH01000156.1 GCA_007124345.1 Phycisphaerales bacterium
CCCGCCGATCCGGTCGTCGCCCGCCTCGAACGGGAGGCCGCCGCCGCGACGCTCTTCGCCGATTACGCCGCGGAGACCCTCCCCCCCGACGGTGAGGGCTGCCCGCCCGAGGAGGCGTTCTGGCTGGAGGTCAAGACGGTCGGGCAGTTCGCGTTCCGTGGCGGGGCTCCCGAGGCGAACCGGGCATACGCGTCTGAGCTGATTGCCGCTGGGGAGGATCTGGGCAAGCTTGGGGCGGACGGGGTGATCCGGAACGGGGCCCTGCTGCTGCTGCTGTTTGCTGCCGACGAGGTGACGGTACGCCACGACGGGGTCCGCTTTGTCCACGCGTGCCTGGACCGTGGGCTGCCGGCGGGCTCGCCGGTGATCCGGTGTGTGGGAATCGATGAGCGGATCGGCAACACCTGCTGCGGGGTAGTGCTGGCACCGCTGCGGGCGTGAGCGCGGATCAGTTGCCGGAAGGTTCGAGGCCGAGGACGCGGGCGATCTCGTCTGCCGCGGCTTCGCCCGCGGAGAGGCCCTTGAACTCGTCGACGACGTTGCGGAGCTCTCGCCGCTGCGCTTCGGCCCGTTCGGGGGATTCGAGGAGGGCGAGTGCGGCCTCGACGATCGCTTTTTCGTCGCCGAAGTGCGGGACAAGTTCGGGCACGATCTCTCTGCCGGCGATCAGGTTGGGCAGGGTGAAGAGCTCTGTGTCGATGAGCCACCAGCCGAGGAGCGCATACATGAAAGGGTTGGACTTGTAGAC
This sequence comes from Phycisphaerales bacterium, assembly GCA_007124345.1. Lineage (GTDB taxonomy): Bacteria > Planctomycetota > Phycisphaerae > Phycisphaerales > UBA1924 > SLFH01. The sequence continues at coordinate 749 of SLFH01000156.1, forward strand.
GATGACCATCGGCTTGCTGTGGCGTGCGACCTGGAGGGTGACGGTGCCGCTGACGACGAGTGCGAGGTCGCACCAAGAGAGGGCCGAGTCTGTCCTGCCGACGACGATCTCGGCGTTCTCGGGCATGCCGCCGTTGGCGTCGGCGATCTCGCGGAGGCGTGCGGCGACGGGCTCTGTGGTGGCGGCGATGACGGCCGAGGCGCTGGAGAACTTGCGCCGAATGCCGGAGAAGGCAGCCAGAAGCAGCGGGAAGTTTTTCTCGATCTCGCCGGGTCGGGAGCCGGGCAGGAGGGCGATCTTGGGCTGTCCTCCGGGCAGGTCGGCGGCGTCGATGCCGAGGCGTTCGTGGTTCAGCGGCTTATCGAACAGCGGGTGTCCGACGAAGCGGGCCTCGACATCGCGCGCCTTGAACCACTCTTCTTCGAATGGGAGCAGGCAGAGGACGAGGCTGGTCAGGCGCCGGAGTTTTTTGACGCGCCAAGCCCCCCACGCCCAGAGCTGGGGGGCGACGAGGTGGACGACGCGGACGCCGTGCTTCTGGGCGATTTTGCAGATCGGGAAGTTGGCGCCGGGCGAGTCGACGGGGATGTGGAGGGTGACGGGGTGCTTTTCGAGCCACTGGTCGATCCGGGCGTTGATCTTTTTGTGCTCGCGGATCTTGGCGAGGCCGGGCAGGCCCATGACGGCGTCGTCGCCGGTGCGTTCGACGACGCGTGCGCCGGCGGCCTCCATTTTGGGGCCTCCCCAGGCGTAGATGGCGATCTCGGGGTGGCGTTCCTTGAGGCGTTCGATGACGGTGGCGGCGTGCTCGTCTCCGCTGGGCTCGAAGGCCGTGAAGAGGAGCGTGGTGCGCCCGGAGTTGTTGCGTTGCTGGCTCAAGGGGTGGAGTGAAGTCGCGGGGGCCGCCGGTGTCAACGCGTGGCGCGGCCGGAGAAGGATGATTCGGCGTCGGTTTCGGCTGATTCAGAACCCGGAGGCGGCGAGCCAATCGCTGGGGCGGGCGCCGAGGGCGTGGGCGACAGAGAGCATGGATTCGAGGCTGGGAAGGTGGGCCCCCCGCTCGATCGAGCTGAGCTGGCTGACGCTCACACCGGACTCTTCGGAGAGGTCTTTGAGGGTCCAGCCCCGTTCGGTGCGGGCGAGGCGGATCTGGCGTCCGAGGGCGTGCTTGAGGCGGTCCTGGGGGCCTGAGCCGAGGCCGTAGACCTCCGCGGCCTGCCCGAGCACCCGGCGCAGCTCGTTGATGGAGAAGGGTTTGGCGAGGTAGTCGAAGACATCCTGCTTGAATGTCTGGCGCATGTTGTCGAGCGAGGGGTAGCCGGTGACGACGACGACGCAGAGCTTCGGCCAGCGTTTGCGGATCTCGGCGAGGACCTGCTCGCCGGAGTGGCGGCCCATCTTCATGTCCAGGAGGACGAGGTCGGGGAGCTGGTGCTCGTTCGCGGCGTAGAGCTCGTCGGGCGAGGCGACGGCGCGGACCTCGTGGCCGTCTGCCTCCAGCACGCCGGAGAGGTATTGTCGGAAATCGGGGTCGTCGTCGAGGGTGACGATCGACATCGGCGGGACAGCCCCCGTCTCGGCGGGCTTGGTCGCGGTGTCAGCCATGGGTCTCATCCTCCGGCCGGGGGTTGTCCGTGCGGCCGGCGGGGCCCAGCCCCGCGACGACCTCGCCGCCGGGGTCGGCGGGGAGCAGGATTTCGAACACCGCCCCGGTTCGCTCTGGATTATTGCGTGCCAAAAGGACGCCGCCGTGCTCGCGGACGATGCCTTCTGCGACGGCGAGCCCGAGGCCCGTGCCGCGAGCGTCGAGGCGTGTGCTGACGAAGGGCTCAAAGAGTGTGCTGAGAACATCGGGGGCGATGCCGGGTCCGTCGTCGGCGACGGCGACGCTGAGCCACTGTTCCCCGTCGCGTTCAATGGTTTCGGCGGAGACCTGGACACGGGAGCCCTTGCCGCTCTCGCGGAGGGCGTCGACGGCGTTTCTGATGAGATTCACGAAGACCTGCACGAAGCGGTCCTCGTCGCAGAAGGCGCGGGTGCCCTTTGGTACGAGGTTGGCAAGCTCGATCTGTCGGGCCTCGCGGTCGATTCGGACGAGGGTCATTGCGTCGTCAACGATGCGGGAGAGGTCGGTCTCGCGGCTCTGGGGCGGGCGGACGCGGGCGAAGTCGAGGAGGCTCTCGCCGAGGCGTTCGAGGCGGAGCACGACGCGGTGCATGAGCTCGGCCTGGTCTTCGCTGAGGCCGGCGGGGTCTTGCCTGAGGCGCTCGGTGAGGCCCTTGAGGACAGCCAAGGGTGTGTTCAGCTCGTGGGCGAGGCCGGCGGACATCATGCCGAGGCTGGCGAGGCGGTCGGCGTCGGCGAGGTTCTGGCGGGCGCGTTCGAGGAGGTGGTTCTTGACCTTCAGGTCGTTGGCGTTGAGCTCGAGGCGATCGAAGGCTTCGGCGAGGGCGCGTTCCTGCGAGCGGATCTTGCGGATCGATTCGTTCCGGCTTTTCATGATCTCGCCGAGCTCGTCGGCGGGGATCGAGGCGTCGGGGATGAGCTCGTTTTCGGTCTCGCCGGCCTGAACGGCCAGGTCGGCGCGGAGCATGCGCCGGATGGGGCCGTAGACATGCTGCGGCAGAACGAGGAGTTCCAGCGCGACGACGACGAGCCCGTAGGCCGCGAGGACGGCGATAACGAGCAGGAGATAGAAGCGGGTGACAACCTCGCGGACCTCGGTGAGGCTTGCCTCGGCGAGGATGTAGCGTGGCTCGGGGCCGGGGATGGCCGCGACGACTATGGCGTGCACGCCCCTGCGACCGGCGTCGATCGGGGCAAGGGGGTTGTCCGTGGCGTCTTGGGCGATGGATGCGGGGATGTCGAGCGAATCGGGCGAGCCGACCCGCCAGGAGGCGCCGCGCCCTGAGGCCCAGCTTTCTGCGTCGGCGGGGCTCTGGCGGAGGGCCTGTTCGAGGACGAGGGTCGCGCTGGTGCGTTCGGCGCGGTCGAGGATCTGGCTGATCGCGGGGCGGAGGGCGACAAGGAGGATCAGGGTCAGGGCGAGGGAGAAGAGGGTGTGGAGGAAGATGAGTTTTTTGCGGATGCGCATGCCCGCGAGGAGGCCGCGGGCCGGGGCGTCCTCGGCGCGGGCTCTACGTGTTGAACGCTGCTGAGAGGTGGTGCTGGTGCTGGCTGCAGGCATGGTTCGGGGTCGGACGGCGGATACAGTCGGGTCTTGAAGGGCAGACAGCAGTCATCATCGGGCCCGAAGGGCCGCCGAGCAAGGCGGGGACCTCCTCGCCATCGACCCGGCCCCCCCGCCGCCGCCCGCGAGGCGGTGCTGCGGGTGGTCGGGACGCAGGCGACGGGGTTTCCTTCGATCAAGATTCTGGAGCCTGACACCTCGGCGCTCGATCCGAGGGATTCGGCCCTCGCCCACGCGCTGCACGAGAGCGTGCTCCGTCGGTGGCTGACGATCCGCTGGCTGCTTGAGCAGCGTCTGGAGCGACCGTTCCCGGAGATGCACCCGGCGCTGCAGGCTTCGCTCCTGGTGGGCGGAGCGCAGATCCTGTTCATGGACCGGATCCCGGTGCACGCGGCGATCGACACCTCAGTCGAGTGGGCGAAACGGTCCGCGGGCAGAGGGGGCGCGGGGTTGGTCAACGCGGTGCTCCGCCGGCTGTCGGAGATGCTTCGCGGCGGGCCTGAGGGGCCGGAGAAGGCGGGGCGGTACACCGGCGGGCGGGACGAGATCCCGCTCTCAGACGGCGGGTCGCTGATGCTGTCCCAGCCGATTTTGCCCGAGGAGGACGGCTTCCGCCTCGCGGTCGCGACGGGGATGCCCAAGCGGCTGTGCGAGCGGTGGGCGCACTCGGCCGGAGCGCGAGCGGCGAGGGATCTGGCGCTGCACTCGCTGATGCATCCGCCGGTGGTGATCAACGGGATGCACGCCGAGGCGCCGATGGATCCTGAAGTGGCGACCCCCCACCGCTCGGCGGGGCACTTTGTGTTCGCCGGGGAGCGGGGTTCGCTGGGCGGGCTGCTGGCGGGTCGGCGCGATATCTGGGTGCAGGATTCGGCGTCGTCGGCGCCGGCGATGCTCGCGTCGCACCTGAAGCCGGCGGTGATCGCCGACCTGTGCGCCGGGCAGGGGACCAAGACGCGCCAGCTGCGCAGGCTCTTCCCCGATGCGAAGATCGTTGCGTCGGACATCGATAAGGATCGTCTGAAGACCCTCCGAGGCGTCTTTGAGGGCGACGGGCAGGTCGAGGCGGTCGCTCCCGATGAACTGCGGGAGGCGTGGCTTGAGAAGGTGGACCTTGTGGTGCTGGATGTCCCCTGCTCGAACACGGGCGTGCTGGCGAGGCGGGTCGAGGCGAAGTACCGCTTCGGGCCCGACCTGATAGAGCGTCTGGGCGACACGCAGCGGCAGCTCATCGCCGACTCGATCCCGCTGCTTGCGCCGAAGGGAAAGATTCTCTACGCGACCTGCAGCCTCGAGAGCGAGGAGAACGAAGCGATGGCGGCGTGGGCGGGCAA
>SLFH01000205.1 GCA_007124345.1 Phycisphaerales bacterium
AACCTGCCCGGAGAATCCTACGGGCGTCGAAGGAGGATCAACCCGGGCCGGGGTCGGGCTGTTCCGGGCGATCTGCGCGTGGGCGGCCTGGGCTGGGCCGATCGGCGCCGGGGGGCTCTTCGGGGCGGCCGATGAAGGAGAACTCGGTGATGCCCTCGGCCGAGAGGCGGTCGAGCAGGCGGAGCAGGTCGCCGGTCCTGCCGCCCTCGTCGGTGGCGATGAACAGGGGCATGTCGTCGCGGCCCTCGCGGAGGGCGCGGATGCGTTCGGCGACGGCGCCGGGCTCGACGGGCTCGGCGTTGAGGAAGAGGCGGCCCGAGGCGTCCAGGAGGAGGGTGATCGTCTCGGGGCTGCCCGAGCGTTCGCCGGCGCCGAGGACGGGCAGGTCGATCCGCAGCAGGTTGACCCGCTCCATCAGCACGAGGCTGAAGACGAAGAAGGTCAGCAGGAGGAAGACGACATCGATGAGGGGCGTCAGCTCCAGGCGCGGCTCGGTGCTGGTGCGTCGGATGCGGCGCATGAGCTGGATCCTTGGCGCGGGGCGTGGGCCCAGCACCAGGCGGGCCTCAGCGGGGCTCGATCAGGTAGCTGCGCCCGCCCCACTTCACCGGGCGGCCGGACTCCAGATCGTCGGCCGCCTCGAAGAGCAGCCGGCCGAGCAGCCAGTTGGCGATCGGGTTCAGCGGCACGCTCCAGAGCGGGAAGCCGCCCCGCCGGTAGATGTACCCCATGGCGACCAGCCAGACGCCCAGCCCAAGGGCGCACAGGCCTCCGGCGATCCAGCGCGCGAACTCCGGCGCGGAGGTCGGGATGATCGAGAGCAGCACACCGGCGAACGCGCAGGTGGGCAGGACGGTCCCGACCCATCGGACGCGCCACGCGTATCGCTGGAGGCGGGAGAGCTTTCGTTTGGCGCAGTCGATGTAGATGCGCTTCCAGCCGGTTCGGAAGGCGTCCCAGCAGTCGTACATGCGGACGCGGAGCATGCGGTCGCTCATGAAGATGCCGACGCGGAGGTCCAGGTCGGCCGCGAGACGGGCGAGGGCCATGTCTTCGAGCATCGCTTCGCTGACGGCCTCGTGCCCACCGAGTTGCTCGTAGGCGTCGCGGGTGAAGAGCATGAACTGGCCGTTGGCGAAGGCTCTGCGGTGCACGCCTGACCCGTTCGCCCGCAGGATGGGGTACTGGTAGAGCAGCTCGACGCCGCAGGCGGGCTGGACGATCTTTTCGAACCACGAGCGAGCGCTGAGGTCCGAGACATAGCTGAGCATGTCGAGCTCGCGGTCGCGGACGAGCGCGCAGGAGGCGGCGACGAGTTCGGGATCGAAGACGGTGTCGGCGTCGGCGCAAATGAGGTGCGAGGCGTTCTTGGCGGCGTCGGACGCGTTGAAGGCGGTCCATACGGCGTTGACCTTGCCCGCCCAGCCCTCGGGGCACTCTGTGATCTCGATGATCTCGAAGCGGTCGTCGCCCATGGTCAGTTCGCGGGCGATCTTGAGGGTGTCGTCGGTGCAGCGGTCCAAGGCGAGCACGAAGCGGACGGTGGGGTGGGTTTGCTGGCGGAGGGAAGCGATCAGCTCGCCGATGACGCCGGCCTCGTTGTGGGCGGGGATGATGACGCAGACGGGCTCGGTGCAGGGCCTCTGGCGGGCGGAGGCCGCCCCGTCGCGGGCGGAGGGCAGGGCCTTCAGCGAGCGGTGGATGCGGGCCAGCCCGACGCTCCAGTAGACCAGCAGCACGATGGCATGGGCGGCGAGCAGGGCGAGCGCGATGGTCCAGAGGATCTGCATCAAAGCTCGGACTGTAGACCGACGCAGGACCCCTACACTCGTCTGATGAGCCCCGGAAGCCGCAGAACCCGTCCCGATGGCGTCGAGAGCGTGCCCGCGTTGTCGCGTGAGTCTTGCCGCGAGCTCGACCGGCTGGCCGAGGAACGCTACGGGCTGATCGGTCTGGTGCTGATGGAAAACGCGGGGCGTTCGCTGGCGGAGGCGACACTGCCGCGGGCGGGGTCGAGACCGAAGGTGCTCGTGGTCGCGGGGCCGGGGTCCAACGGTGGCGACGGGTTCGTCGCGGCACGCCACATCGCCAACGCGGGGGTCCGGGTGGGCGTGGTGACGCTGGGCGGGCCCGCGGAGGGATCGGACGCGGGAGTGAATCTGCGGGCAATCGAGGCGATGAGGCTGCCGCTCGCGGACGGCTCGGGCGGGGCGTCGCAGGCGATCGAGCGGGTGGTCAAGCGTCTGGGCGGGTGCTCGTGCGTGATCGACGCGGTCTTCGGGACGGGGCTGAGCCGTGCCCCGGAGGGAGCGATGGCCGAGGCGATCCGGACGATCGTGCTCCTGGGCGACCGCGGGGCGGAGGTTGTCTCGGCGGATGTGCCCTCGGGCCTGGACGCCGACACGGGCGAGGCGTTGGGGGATTGCGTGCGTGCGGATCTGACGGTGAGCTTCGCCTGCCGCAAAATAGGCTTTCAAAGCCCAAGTGCCTTTGCGTACCTTGGTGAAGTAGTGATCGGGGAGATCGGCGCACCCGCGGCTCTGGCGGAGGAGCTGGCCCGGGAGGCGGCCCCGGTCGAGAACGGGGGATCGTGATGGCGGTACGGATGGAGCTTGCGAGGATCCTGATCCGTGAGCTGACGGATTACCAGCTCATCGAGCTGCGCGAGGTGCTCGACGAGACCGAGGACGACGACGGGACGCCCGCCGAGGCGCGGACCTTCCCGATCGTGATCGGTCTGCCCGAGGCGCAGGCAATCGAGCGTCGGCTCAAAGGCGTGCCCATCAAGCGTCCTCAGACGCACGACCTGCTCGCCAGCATCGTCGACGAGCTGGGCGGGACGCTGCAGTCGATCACCATCACCGACTTGGCCGACCACACCTTCTTTGCGACTTTGGACATCCGTCGCGCTGACGGCGAGCTTCTGCACATCGACTCTCGCCCGAGCGATGCGATCGCGATCGGGGTCGCCGGGCAGGTGCCGATCTTTGTCAACGAGCATGTGCTCGAGGCCGCGACGCGCGATGAACTCTGAGGCAGGCACAGGGCACAACCGACCCCACGACACCGACCCGCGTGTGCGCCCAGCGGTCTACCTCTCCGATGACATCCCGGGCATTGGGGGCGAGATCAAGCAACGGCCCGAGGACTTTTTGGTCGAGGAGATCCCCGCGTACCAGCCGTCCGGCGAGGGCGAGCACATCTTCATGTTCATCGAGAAGCGCTCGCTCTCGACCTTAGAGCTCGTCGCGATCCTCGCCGAGCACTTCGGGGTGGCCAAGACGGCCGTGGGCGTCGCCGGGCTGAAAGACAAGCACGCGATCACGCGTCAGGTCGTCAGCGTGCACACGCCGGGGCAGAACGTCAGCGATTTCCCGATGCTCACCGACGAGCGGATCGGCGTGCTGTGGGCGGACCAGCACACCAACAAGCTGCGCCGTGGGCATCTGATCGGCAACCGGTTCTCGATCCGCGTGCGAGGCGTCTCGCCTACAAAGGTCCGCGAGACATACGCGGTGCTGAACAAGCTCGAGAGGCTGGGCGTGCCCAACCGGCTGGGCGAGCAGCGTTTCGGGTACCTGGGCAACAACCACCTGATCGGGCGCGCTATCGTGCTCGGCGAGCACAAGGCGGCGCTGGACCTGATGCTCGGCCCGGGCGATCTGGAAGATTCGCGCCAGGAGGCCTCGCGTCTGGCGTACACCGAGGGCGATTACGGGCGTGCGCTCTCGAAGATGCCTCGTCATCTGGCCGCCGAGTGCGCAGCGTTGCGCGTGCTGTCGCGGGGCGGGACGCCCCAGCGTGCGGTCAAGGCGATCGGTCGGACCGTCACCGAGTTTTACCTCACCGCGATGCAGTCGGCTGTGTTCAACGCGGTGCTCGACGAGCGGCTGCTCGCGGGCACGCTGGCGGAACTCGGCGAGGGGGACATCGCCTTTAAGCACGACAACGGGGCGTGCTTCATGGTCGACAGCGAGACCGCGGCGGACCCGGAGACGCCGCGTCGGGCCGCGGCGCTGGAGATCAGCCCCTCGGGCCCGATGTGGGGGCCGAAGATGATGCGTGCCTCGGGCGAGATCGACAAGGCCGAGGTCACGGCGCTGGACCGCTTCGGCCTGAGCGTCGAGGCGGTGACCGAGCCGGCGGAGAAGATCCGAACGAGCTTCGAAGGCGTGCGTCGCCCGCTGCGCGTGCCGGTGAAGGACACGGATGTGGAGGGCGGGGTCGACGAGGTCGGGCCGTATGTGCGCGTCGCGTTCACGCTGCCGCGCGGGGCCTTCGCGACGGTGGTCATGCGCGAGATCATGAAGCCCGAGCTGACGGGCGGTCCGATGACCGACAAGGACTGAGCACGGAGGGCGACATGTCCGAGCACGAACCGATACGCCTGGTCTGTTTCGACTGGGGCGGGGTGATCCTGAAGATCTGCCGCAGCTTCGCGGAGGGGTGCGCCGCGGCGGGCCTGCCCGTCCGCGCCGATGTGCAGGACACAGTGCTCGCCCAGCACCGGCGAAAGGTCGCGTGGCGGTACCAACGCGGTGAGATCTCGTGCGAGGAGTACTTCAAGCTCGCCTCGGAGCAGACCGACGGGCTCTACTCGCCCGACGAGGTCCGCCTGATCCACGACGCGTGGCTGCTTGAGGAGTACCCAGGCGTGGGCGAAGTCGTCGATCGGCTGGCCGCGACGCCGGGGATCCAGACGGGGCTGCTGAGCAACACCAACCCCCGCCACTGGCTGCGTCGCCTGCCCGGGGGCGTCGACGGCCTCCCCCACTTCCCGACGATCGAGAAACTCGCCCACCGGCACGCGAGCCACCTCTTGGGCGAGGCGAAGCCCGACGAAGCGGTGTACCGAAAGTTCGAGCGAGAGAGCGGGTTCGACGCGCCGTCGATCCTGTTCTTTGACGACCTGGAAGACAACATCAACGCGGCGAGGAAGGCGGGCTGGAACGCCGTGCTGATCGATCATGCGGGCGATACCGCGGCGCAGATCGAGGCGGCGCTGCGCCGGCTGCGGGTGTGGGGCTGAACGCCTTGGTCAGGCGGCGGTGCGGTGTTGGCCGACCTGCCAATTGAGCCCTGTCAACCATCAACTGCTTCCCGATCCGCCGATTTCGCCCCGGAGGGGCGATGGGTTGTAGCCGCGGGTGGAGCTGGCCGACGCGCAGCGTCGGACAAGCGCAACCCGTGGATAGCGAAAGACGAAACACTTCGCCCTGAAGGGGCGAAGGAAGACCCAGACTCGATCGCGGGCTTCCTCCGCTCCTTCG
>SLFH01000140.1 GCA_007124345.1 Phycisphaerales bacterium
CGAAGAGTATCTTCAAGTGCTGTTCGGTCCGTACCGCACACAGAGCGGCGTCGTCGTCACCAGCGCCGACGCATCCACCGACCACACGGCCAGACGCCGCCATAGCAATTCGCTGCTGAACGACTACGGCATCGTATCGTTCACAAACATGAGCGTGGCCAATAGCCGATTGCTCGTCGGCGTTCGGATCCACGGTTCGCGCGCCGACGCTGAGGAGAGGATTCACGGTATCCGAATGATTGGGTTGCACGAATCAACCGAACCGCTCATCGAGTCGCGAACGAGCTTCCTTGAAGATGGTCAAGCGATGATCGTGATCGGCGAGTACCAGAGCGACACCTATGGCATGCCCGTCCGCATGATCGTCGTGGTTGAGTGCCGCAGAGTTACCGCCGAAGACCTCAACTACGCCATGATCGAGTACGACGCCGATACCGAGTTTGCTGGCTTGCTTTCGCTGATTCGCTCCGGCGACGCGATGACGGAGGGCGATGGCTATCGCGATATCTTAATGATCGCCGCGTTGGACGCTTACCGGCGAGGTCAACTCCGGCTGCTTTCGACCGGACGGGCCAGAAGGGGCTTCAAGGGTTGGCGCGATCACTCGCAGGAGTCGCGGCGTTCAATGCTCGGCTGGCTCATACCGTTCGCGATTGTAAGATCCGAAGCCAGGGGCGAACCTGTGCTTCAGCTTCAGCTTGATCTCGGTCTCGGCGAAGGCCCGCAACAGATCGAGATCCCCGCACTGTCCCGCGCCGACGTTCATAGCAATCGCGGGATCTCATGGAGAGGCTCGTCGACCGGCGACCTCCGCGTCCTGCTCACCGGCTCCGACGGCGACCGCCACAGGGCGATCCTCTGCCTGCACATCGGCGAGTACTCGCTCGATTGATCGGCCCAGGAACTCGGCCCGCCGCCCGGCTCGGCCGGTTCGCGGCCGGGCGTTGCACGCCGAACCGATCCGGTTACACTGCGAGAATCACTCGCATGGGGAGCACGCGGATGGAACGAACTCGGATGGGACAATCAATGCTCGCCGTATTGATCGCGGCATTCTTGGTGCTCGCCCTGCAGCCCGCCGCGGCGTTCGGGCAAGAGGTGCAGACGAATCAGCCGGTGCAGAACGAGGCGCTGGCCGAATTCGTGCTCTTCGGCGACGACCTGCCGATCGCAAGGCGCGCCGGCTTCGAGGTCAAGCTGACCATGATGGTGGGCGTAGGCGACCCCGAAGAGCCGGATGCGGACTACGAGTTTTTGATGCAAGCCGCAGAGAGCGGCGAACCCTTCCCCGCATCGCGTGTCGAGACGCTCCGTCCCGCGTTCGACCGCGCGTTCCGGATCGAGTCGCAGCGGGCCGCGGAACATGACGACGAGGCGCACAAGCGGTTGGGGCGGGAAAGCTACCTGAGCCAGAGCAGATCCATCGTCACGAGCGCGGATGGCCCCGGACGCATCGCGCGCACGCAGTCGCACGACGGTATCCTGCCCCCGAACACCCACGCCGGCGCAATCGTTGACGCCGGCGTCGTTGATCGCAACCGCACGCTCGCGGGCGTCCGGATCTACGGATCAGAGACGACGCAGGGCGAATTTCATCGTGTGATGCGCAGCGTTGTGTTCGCAGACCATTCGATTCGGCCGATCGCCGCGGCCTCGGCCTACCTCCGCGACGGGGAGGCGTTCGCCTCCACCGCCCGATACCAACACCAATCCCTCGGTCTGCCGGTGACGGTCGTCGTGCTCGTCGAGGCCCGCAGCATCGAAGTCGAGGACCTGCATCTCGTGCTGATCGAGTGCAACGCCGACTCTGCGCTCGCCCGGATGCTCTCGGCGATCGGCCCCGACGCGCCGATGATCGAGGCGTCAGAGCCGCGGCTGGAGCTGTCGCGGGAAGTGCTCAGATCCCACATCGACGGTCACCTGAATGTGCTCCTCAGAAGCCGCGGCCGCAGCGCCGGGAGATACAGCGCTGGACAAGGCCCCGTTGAGCACATGGAAAACTTCCATCGTCCAAGAATCGACGCCTTCCGGTTTGTGTACCCGGAAGCTGACGCCACTCCCGAACTCAGGCTCGATCTCGGCTTCGGCGATGAGCCGACCCGGATCGCGGCGCCGCGGCCGATCCGTCACAGCGTCATCGACAACGGCGTCCCCCGACGGATCCCCTCGCTCAACGGCGATCTCCGCGTCCTCCTCTCCGGCGCCGAAGGCGACCGCTTCAGGGCGATCCTCTGCCTGCAGGTCGCCAGCTTCACCGACGACTGACCGCCCCCGCAGGCCCACGAGGCTCCTCGCCGCCTGACCCCGCTCTCTCTAGCCCTCCGTCGCCCCGCCGGGCCCTCCTACCATCCGCCCCATGCTCGAAACGCTCGAACAACTGCAAAGCGACGCCCTCGTCGAGCTCGACGCCTCGCCCGACGCCGAAGCTCTGGAGTCTTGGCGGATCGCCTACCTCGGGGCCAAGGGGCGGCTGAAGGCGGCGATGGGCGGGCTCAAGGATGTCCCTCGCGAGGACAAGCCGAAGGTCGGCCAGAAGCTCAACGAGGTCAAGACCGCCCTCGAGGCCGCCTTCGAGACCCGCAAGGACGCCCTCGCCGCGTCCGGCCCCTCCGGCCCGCTGATCGACATGACCGAGCCGGGCCTCGTCTCATCCCACGCGGTCGGGCGGCGCCACATCATCACGCGCGTGATCGACGAACTCGTCGAGGTCTGCGCCCGCATGGGCTTCGCCGTCGCGGAAGGGCCCGAGCTCGAAGACGACGAGCACAACTTCGTCAAGCTCAACATCCCGCCCGAGCACCCCGCCCGCGACCCGATCGACAACTTCTATGTCGACAACCCGCTGACGACCGACCTGCCTCGGATGCTGCGCAGCCAGACCAGCACGGTGCAGATCCGCGTGATGGAGCGTGCGGTCAAAGAGGGATGGGGCCCGCCGATCAAGGTGGTGTCGCCCGGTCGCGTGTACAGGCCCGACACCGTCGACGCGACACACTCGTTCATGTTCCACCAACTCGAAGCGCTCTACATCGACCGCGGCGTCTCGATGGTCGACCTCAAGACCACGCTGCTGCAGTTCGCCCGCGCCTACTTCGGCGACGACGCCGATGTCCGCCTCCGCCCCAGCTTCTTCCCGTTCACCGAGCCGTCGGCCGAGTTCGATATGAAGATCGCCCTCAAGCCCGGCGAAGAGCCCAGGTGGATCGAGCTCGGCGGCTGCGGGATGGTGGATCCCGCCGTGCTCGAAGCCTGCGGCATCGACCCCGAGGAGTTCACCGGCTTCGCCTGGGGCATGGGCGTCGAACGCCTCGCGATGGGCAAGTACGGCATCCCCGACATCCGCCTGCTGTTCGAGAACGATCTGCGCTTCCTTGACCAGCTCTGAAGCGGGCTGCGGGACGACGAAACAAGCGATAAAAAAACACAGCAGGCCGCCTGAGGAAGGCGGCCTGCTGTGTTATGTCGCTGAAGCGAACGAGGCTCAGTAGCCGCCGCCGTCGGCGCCTTCGCGGATCCCCTCTCCGGCGTCCTCGATGGCTTCGCCGGTGCGCTCGGCTGCGTCGTCGATGCGCTCGCCGGCCTGCTCTGCGGGGCCCTGTTCCTGGCAGCCGTTCAACGCGAGGCAGCACGCACCAGCGAAGGTGGCTGCGAGGATCCTGGTCACATTCTTCTTGTCCATCGTCAAATCTCCGTCAATGGGTGAAGTTCAACCCTAGGCCGAACTGGGGTGCCAGATTGTCTTGAACTCGACAAACGGCTCGATCCATTCGGGCGATTCACAAACATCACCCGACCACTCGCGGGTCTCGCGGATGCACACGCGCTTGAGATTCTCTGCTGCGCCCGAGCGCAGCGTGGTGCTCTGCTCGTCGGTGAGGCCCGCGGCGTGCAGAGCATTGATCTCGCGGTGCGTCGCAAAATGTTCAAAGAGTTCTACGGGATCGCCGGTGAGGATGTTCACCACCCCCGGCGGCACATCCCCGCTTGTGCAGACCTCGCCGAAGATCGCGCCGGGCACGGGGTTGGTGCGGCTCGCGAGCACGACCGCCGCGTTGCCCGAGCAGAGCACCGGCGCCAGCAGCGAGACCAGGCCGAGCAGCGCTGGCTCGGGCGGCGCGATCACGCCGACAACACCCGTCGCCTCGGGCACGGTGAAGTTGTAGTAGGGGCCGGCGACGGGGTTGTGCGTGCCGAGCACCTGCTGGTACTTGTCGCACCACCCCGCGAAGGCGACAAGGCGGTCGATCGAAAGCGCGACCTCTTCGGCGGGCGAGAGCGACGACGCCGATGCGCCGGGCGGGAGCGATCTCTCGAACTCGCCGGAGCGTGCTTCGAGCATCTCCGCGACGCGGTAGAGGATCTGGCTGCGCAGGAACGAACCCGCCGAGGCCCAGCCCGGCTGCGCAGCGTGCGCCGCCTCGACCGCGGCCCGCAGGTCTTTCCTGCTGGCGCGGCAGACATGCGCCTCCCCGCCCCCGACGCCGTCGGCGACCTTCATCGACCGGCCCGACTCGGTGCGCGGGAACTTCCCGGCGATGAAGAGTTTGTAAGTTTTCAGCACGCCGAGTCGTTCGGTCATCGCGTCGCTCCCGCGGCCTCTGCCGCCAGGCACAGGCTCCGGACCCTTGTTCGGATCAGAACGCCCCGTCTTCCACGCTCACGCGGTAGGTGATGGTCACGGCGGCGCGGACTTCGATCTCGCCCGCCTCGATCTGTGCGCCCGGGTCCATGCTCCGCGCGGCCATCATCTCGGGGCCGAAGCCTCGGGGGGTGAACGGGATCGCCTGCGTCCCTTCCTCGGCGATCTCAACGATGCCGGTGATCCGCACGCCGGTGGCGCGGGCGAGCACACGGGCTTTCTCTCTCGCCCGGTCGGCGGCGTCGGCCAGGGCCTTCGCCCGCTGCTCGGTGTCGTCTCTGAGCTGGAACGAGATCCCGGCGATCGTGTTGGCCCCGCCCTCCATCGCAGCGTCGATCACGCGCCCGACCGCGGCAACTTCGTCGACACGCACCTGGATCGTGTTGCTGGCGCGATAGCCGATGATGCGCGGCGGCGTGCCCGGGTTTCGCCTCGCGGCCTCGTGGTCGTAGCGCGGCGAGAGCGAGACGCTCTGCGTCTGGAGAACCATCTCTTCATCGTTCAGGTCGCGCAGCGAACGCACCACCCGTTCGATCTGCGAATTCACGCCCCGCTGCGCCTCCGCGGCGGTCCTCCCCTCGGCGACAACGCCGACGCTGACGGTCGCCCGGTCGGGCGTCGCCGCG
>SLFH01000375.1 GCA_007124345.1 Phycisphaerales bacterium
GCGAAGATGGAGCGTCTGCTCAGGGCGGGCGAGTGCCGGGAGATTTACCTCGGCGTCGAACGCCTGATCGAGACGCCCCGCAAGCCCAAAGCCAAAGCCGAGCCAAAGCCGAGCCCCGAGCCCGATCCCGATTCGATCGCTGACCCCCAAGCCAAGCCCGAAACGGCGCCGGCACACGAGCCCGCCCCGGATCCGACGCCAGAACCGGTTCCAGACTCAGCGCCCGAACCAACCCCCGAGCAATCCCAGGCCGACCCGGCGCCGGCATGCGACGACGAACCCACACCAAAGCCACACCCCGAGCCCGGAACCGAGTGAGCCGGCCCCGGGCCATCGCGATCGCCGCTTCGGCCGCCGGGCTCGCATTGCTCGGCGCATGCGGAACTGCGAACAAAGCGGAAGGCCCGCGAGCGGCCGACCCGTCGGGGCAGCAGATCCGCCACGATCGGGCCTCTGCCCGCGCCTCGGCGAAGCTCGACGGCCTGCTCGTCGCGGCGCGGACGGAAACGAAAAAGGAACAAGCCGCGCTCCCCGACGATGCGGACCGCGAATCGCTCGTCGCCTACGCCCGCATCCGCTCGCTGCTGCACGCAGAGGCGTATGAACGCGCGGCAGAGATGGCGACCGAACTCGTCGAGCGAACCGGGGGCGACGCCGACGCGTTGCGCCTCCTCGGCGACGCACTGCTCGCGACGGGCGACCGCCAAGCCGCGACCCGGCAATGGAATCTCGCCGCCGAGAAAGGCCTAACCGCCCCCGGCCCGCTGGCGATGCTCGCCTCGGAGCTCGCCGACGACGGGGACTGGGAGGCGGTGCGTTCGCTGATGCTCCGCGCCGCGTCGGCGACCATCGGCGACCCGGGGCTCGAAGCCATTGTCTTTGCGCTGCTCGGCAAGTCGCTCCTGCGCACCGGCGAGCCCGTCGCGGGCGCCGAGGCGATCCGGCGCGGCGTCGACTTCGATTCGCCCTTCAATGTCCGCACCGAGTACGCCGACGAGGTGAGCCTCGTCGCCTCAGACGCCCCGGCGCTCTGGGCCGAGGCCGGCCACGCGGCCCTCGACGCGGGCGAGCCCGGGCTGGCGCTGACGCTTTTTGAACGCATCCCCGAGGGCGCCGGCTGGGCCGACCCCTTCGGCGGGCGGTACCGAGCGAAGGTCGCGCTGGGCGACACCCGCGGAGCCGCAGAACTCCTCTCCAAACTCAGCGCCTCGCAGGCGGCGGTGCTCGACGAACGCGTGCTCGCCCTCGCCGAACACGCCAGAACGCGAGGCATCGCCTTCGAGATCGCCGAGGTCGCCGAAGGCTCGCCGCTGCGGCGGAGCGGCTCGGCCCGCGTCTGGCGATCGCGGCTCCAAGCCCGCCTCTCGGGCCCCGAGCAAGGCCGCGAACTCCTGTGGAAGGCGTGGACCGAGCGACCCGGCCACGAAGGGCTGCTGCTGGACCTGCTCGCCTGGCCCGACAAGCACGCGATGCACGAGCACGCCGCGAGAGTGATCACCCTCTCGCCCCCGCACTCGCCCGAAATCGCGGGCTCGTATGTCTCTCTGGGCGGCACAATCGAGGCAGGCGTGACCGATCCGGCGCTGCTGGCGGAAGCCGCGATCCAGTCTGGCGATCGACGCCTGATCGAGCTGAGCCTCTCGGCCCCGGGGACGCCCGGAACCATCGCGGATAACACACGCCGCGCCCGGCTGCTCGGCGCACTGGGCAGGACCGACGAGGCCCGCCTGCTGATCGCCTCGATCACCGAGCCCGAATCGCTGGCCGACGCGGTGCTGATCGCGAACGCGCTCGACGAGCTGCAGCTCTCGGTGCGCGCCGCCAGACTGCTCGACAGGGCCATGCAGCGGACGGACCGCTCCGATCCGCACTGGCGGACCGCGGCCCGTCGATTCGTCGCGATCGCCGGACACATCGGCGACGCGGGGCTCGCCGAACGCGTGCTGCTGCGCAGGCTCGACGAAGACCCGCTCGACGAATGGGCAGTCAGTACCCTCGGGGCGCTGTACGCCCAGGTCGGGGGCGAGGACGCACGCCAGCGCCTCGACGGCATCCGCACCAGGGCGGTCCGGTCGATCCCCGGCTCGCGGAGCGCACGCCGGGTCATGATCGCAGCTCGCGCCGAGGCGGGCAGGGCCGGCCCGCTCGAATCCTCGCTCGCCTGGTCGCTCGCTCGTGAACGCCCGTGGGACGCGGCGCTGACCACACTCGCGGTGCAGATCGACCTGCTCAGCGGCGCAGACCCCGAACCGGAACTGCGCCGCCTCGCCGAGGACTTTCCCGACACCGAGCAACCCCTCAGCACGCTCGCCCGCTACCTCGCCGACCGGCGGGGCGACGAAGGCGCACGCGAAGCCGTGGCGTTGCTGCAGGCCCGCGTCGACCGCCCGCTCCACGCGCCCGGGTCGCTCCGCCTGCTGGAGCAGATCGCCGCTGGGCCGCTGGAGGACGCGGATCGCGCCGTTTCGCTCCGCGACGCACGTCTGGAACGCGAAGCCTTCGGGATCGACACGCTGCTGGAGCGGGCCGCGCTTCACGCAGAACGGGGCGAGCACGCCGAGGCCGCACGCCTCATCGCCCGAGCAATGGGATCGGGCGTGACCGTCCGCTCTGGCCAGCGCCAGACGCTCGAAGGCGTGGTCGCGAGCGTCTCCCGGGCCGCGGCGAGCGATCTTTCCGGCCCCGTCGCCGGTCCGGCGCACCGCATGCTCGCGCGTCTGCACGAAGCGGGGATGGCCGTGGGGCCGGAGTTTCTGGAGCTGCGGGCCGGGCTTGCCGCCACGCGAGCAGAGCCTGACATCGCCTCGATCAACGAGACCCGGCGCATCGCGGAGATGATCGACGAGGAGACCGCCGAACGCCTGCGGATCGTCCCCGCACAGGCGCTCCGCGCGATCGGGCGGCTCGACGAGGCCCTCGAACTCGCGACCGAAACGCTGCAAGACGAACGCGACATCCGCCCGGAAGAATTAGCGCTCTGGTCGTTCCTGATCTCGCGCGTCGGCGACGGCGGCGACCTCCGCACGATGGTCGCCTCCATCGAGCTCGCCATAGACGCGGAGCAGGTCATCGCGCAGATCGCGGGCGGCGAGCGGGAGCCGGAGAGCCTCGACGGCTGGCTCGCCGAGCTCGCCTACGCGATCGCCTCGGCCGCCACGACTGCCGGACGGCGCGATGCCGCCGACGGCATGTACCGCGCAGCGCTGGAGCGGAAGCCGACGCACATCTGGGCCAGCAACGACCTGGGCTACCACCTCGCCGAGCAGGGGCGCGAGCTCGACGAATCGCTGCGGCTGATCTCCCAGGCGTACGCCGCCAAACCTGACAACGCGAGCATCGTCGACTCGATGGGCTGGATCCTCTACCGCCTGGGCTACTTCGAAGACCTCGAGGGCGAGGCGGATCCCGGCGACCCCCGCCCCGATGGCGAGGGAGCGATCACGCTGCTGCAGCGTGCGGTCGAGCTCTCTGGGGCTGAGCCCGGCGTGACGCCCCCGATGCAGCTCGGCGACGCGCTCTGGCGGGCGGGGCGCCGGGGCGACGCCGTCGACGCCTGGGAACTCGCGCTCGCCGAGGCGGCGCGTATCCTCCGCGAGCACCGCGACGAGCCGGGACGCCTGCCGCAGTGGTATGTCGACGAGGTCGAGCAGCGGACCGCGGGCCTTCGCGACCGGCTGGGGGCCGTCGAGCGGAGCGAGGACCCGCCGGTGGCCGAGGTCTTCTCGCCCGAAGGGTTTTTGCGATAACCCCGCCCCCCCGCTGCGAACAATCAGAGGCAACAAACGCCCGGCGACCCCGGGCCGGACCAACCCAACGGAGCGACAACGACACATGGCCGGGCACAGCAA
Organism: Phycisphaerales bacterium; assembly: GCA_007124345.1. Lineage (GTDB taxonomy): Bacteria > Planctomycetota > Phycisphaerae > Phycisphaerales > UBA1924 > SLFH01. The sequence goes on from SLFH01000375.1 coordinate 3,849, forward strand.
ATGGTCGAACATCAGGCACCGCAAGGAACGCCAGGACAAGAAGAAGGGCAAGATCTGGTCCAAGTGCTCGCGCGCGATCATCGCCGCGGCACGCTCGGGCGGGCCCGACCCCGATGTCAACCTCGCCCTCCGCTACGCAATCGATGAGGCCAAGTACGCCAACATGCCCAAGGACACGATCCAGCGGGCCATCGACAAGGGCGCAGGCGCCGCCGGCGGCGACAACTTCGAGTCGATCACCTACGAGGGCTACGGCCCCGGGGGCGTCGCCATCATCGCCGACGCGCTGACCGACAACCGCACCCGCACCGTCAACGACCTCCGCCTGGCCTTCAGCCGCCAGGGGGGCAACCTCGGCCAGTCCGGCTCGGTCGCGTTCCTCTTCCAGACCCGGGGCCAGATCCTCATCCCCGCGGCCAAGGCCAACGAGGAACAGCTCATGGAGCTCGCCCTCGAAGCCGGCGCCGACGATGTCGAGGCCCCCGAGGGCGAAGACGGCTACTGGGCGGTGCTCTGCGACCCTTCCTCGTTCATCCAGGTGAAGGAGGCGATCGAGGCCGCGGGCGTCGAGATCGAGCAGGCCGAGATTACCAAGATCCCCGACAACACCGTCGCGGTCACGGGCGACGACGCCCGCAAGCTGATGAACCTCATCGACTCGATCGAGGACAACGACGATGTCCAGAAGGTCTACACCAACGCGGACATCGACGACGCAGACCTCGATTGAGCGTGAACCGCCTGCTCGCCCCCTACCGCTACCGCCTGACGCGCCGGCTCGGTGAAGGTTCGCGCGCCGTGGCGTTCGTCCTGCTCAACCCCAGCACCGCCGACAGGTTCGACGACGACCCGACGATCCGGCGCTGCGTCGGCTTCGCCCGCTGCTGGGGATTCGACCGATTGCTCGTCGTGAACCTCTTCGCCCTTCGCGCGACGCGCCCGGCCGATCTGCTGCTCGCCCCCGAACCCGTCGGCCCGGGCAACGACCGCGAGATCCTCCGCGCCTGCCGCGAGTCGGAGATGGTCGTGCTCGGCTGGGGCGTCCACGGGCGCCACATGGGCCGGGGCGAGATCGTCCGCCGACGCCTCGCCCGCTTTGCGCCTCGCTGCCTCGGCGTGACGAATCAAGGAGAGCCGAAACACCCGCTCTACCTGCCCGGCGACGCGGAGCCCTCGCCGCTGCCCGAACTCCCCGCCGGCGCGAGCCTCGCCGCGGCTTCCTCCGCCGACGGCACCTGACGAAGGTCCACGATCACCGGCCGCTCGTAGCCCACAACGCTCAGCGTCGCCTCGTACCCGGCCCTGTCGAGCCTGGCGCCGGGCGATCCCGGCTCGGTGCGTCCGGCCGCCGAAAGGTCAGAGAGTCTGGCGCACACGAGCGAGGCGCCCGCCGCGAGCAC
>SLFH01000206.1 GCA_007124345.1 Phycisphaerales bacterium
ACGACGGTGATGCCCCCGATGAGCAGGCCGCCGAAGAAGAGGCCGAGCACGCCGACGAGGACACCGACGCCTCTTGCCCTTCTGCCTGCGACGAAGTGCCCGAGCCCGGGGAGGACCCAGGCGAGGACGCCCGCGGCGGGGTCGAATCCTGCAGTCGCCCGGTCGGCGTCGTGGGCAGGGTTTTCCTTGGGGTGCTTGTCGGTCATGTGGGAGGGGCGGTGTCGGTCGCGGGCCGGGTCGCCCGAACACGGTTGCGTCAGGAAAGCGCGGGTCGGGATTGACAACGCCGGCGCGGGCAGTAGTGTACCGCCGATCCGTCCCGGGGGATCCGGAGGCGTATCTTCAGCGGGTCCGGCCGGGGGGCCGGGCGAAGAACCAGCGACGACAGCGATTGACGGAAGAAGAGGACGCGATGTCGAACATCACCTTGCAGGCCTTGGGCGTGTGGTCGGCGGACGAGGCCGGGAATGGGGCGGGCCTTGCGCTGCTGACCGCCCCGGTTCACGCGGGCCCGGTTATGGCCCGTGACGAAGATGAGGATGATTACGAGGACGACGATTTCGCCTCCGGTGACGACGACGACGAATATGACGACGAGTACGACGACGATCTGCTCGACGATGAAGACGAGGACGACGACGACGGCGACATGGACGATGAAGAGGACGACGACCTCTGAGGCCCGCGATCGGGCCTGCGGATCCGGTTCCCGTGATGAGCCGGACTTCCGGGGGTCGCCCGGAGCGTCCAGCCATGGCCCAGCAAGATTCCCCTCCCCGCGGACCCGATCGTCGCCAGAACCCCAACGGGCAGGCCGCCAACGGCTTTGATCGCCGCCGAGGCCCCGGGCGGCGCCTGAGCGACTTCACCAGAGCCGCCGAAGAGGGCAGACTGACCAAGGAGCAATACCTCTTCGTCGTCGCGATCGACGAGTTCAAAAAGGCCAACGGTGTGCAGTACCCCTCGTGGACGGATGTGCTCGAGGTGGTGCGGCTCCTGGGCTACCGCAAGACGATGAAGAGCGAGATCGAACTGCCGAGGGCCGAGGACTGGCGCGAGCCCCCCAACGCGCCCTCGGAGGTCCGCCCCGAACGTTGGGCCGACCGGTTCGACGACGAGGACGACGACATCGCCGACGCGGCCTGAGCTTGCCGAACGAGAACAAACAACGCCGCGCTCCCCGAAGGAAGCGCGGCGTTGTCTCTTTGCGGGCTTCCCAGTGCTCAACTCCCGTACATGAACTCCTCGAGGACAACCTTCCCGTTCTTGACGGTGTAGACGCCGACCTCGGTCATGGACTGGGTATTGCCGGTGGGCTTGTGCTCGATGTTCATCGTGTAGCGGACGGCGAAGCCCGTGGCGCCCGCGTAGGGGCCTTCGACCTCGACGCCGTGCACGGCGTGCTCCTGCATCCAGGCCTCGCCCTTGGCCCTGACGGCCTTGATGCCGTGCCAGGCCATGCCGCCGGTGGGCATGTTCTCGATCGAGATCAGCTTGGGGCTGAACCACTTGGCCCAGATCTCGCTCTCGGGCTTGCCCGCCTTGAGCATCTCGACGACGCCGGCGCCGACCTCGGTGGGTGTGGGCCCCTTGCCCGAGGAGACCGGGCGCGGGGCGGTGGGGTCGACCTTCTTCGCGGGCTTCTTCGCCGCGTGCTTTGCGGCGGGCTTCTTTGCCGGTCGCGCCGCCGCCTGTGCGCCCGACGCCTTGCTGGGGGCGGCCTTGCCTGCGGGCTTCTTGGCTGTCTTGCTCGCTGGCTTGCTGGCTGACTTCCGGGCTGTCTTTGGGGGGGCCTTGACGGCGGTGGTGCGTTTGGCGCCCGCCCTCGGCGAGGCGGACTTGGCCGCGGACCTGGTCTTCTTCTTCGCGACGCGTGTGGCCATCTGCATGCTCCTCAGCTGGAACCATGCGGGGCGGGCCGCGCGGCCCTTCCCGCTGCGGAGCACAATGTACCCAAATCCGGCGATGCAGCACAGCGAGTTTCCGAATCCAATCAGTGTGTAGGCGGGCTCGGGCCGGCTAGGTGAAACACCCTGATTCGATCCACACGCGCCGAAGACCGCCGATATGGGTCGCATTCCGCACTGCATTGTGCCGATGGGTCTACTGGGGGCAGCGGAGCAACGCGGTGCCCGTCTGCGTGTCGCAGAAAGTCGGTGTCCGGAGAAATGAAACAGAAACAGATCCTACTTGTCGAGCCGGATCCATCGCTGGCCGAGCCGCTGGCGTTCTGGCTGCGCTCGCAGGGGTACCGGCCGGAGATGGCCGCGACCATCAAGGACGCGATGCTGCGGGCGGTGCACCACCCCCCGAGTGTGGTCCTGCTGGACCTTGACCTGCCCGACGCCGACGGGCTGGAGCTCCTGGAATCGATGCGCCGGTCCGAGCAGCTCGAGCACATCCCCGCCGTGGTCCTCACGCGCCGGGCCGACAAGCAGACCGTGCTGCGGGCGGCCGAGCTCGGCGCCTGCGGCTACCTGCTCAAACAAGCGTTCTCGCTCTCGCAGCTCGACGCGAAACTCCAGGCCGCCAAATGGGTCCGGGTCGGCACGCCCAGGGTTGTCGGCGAAGCGAAGACGCTGGCGACCGAGGAGAGCGGCACGCGCCCTTCGGCCGAGCAGCTCCCGCCCGACACCGACCCGGCGGAGACGCTGCGGGCGCTCAAGCCCGTGCTGACCCGCCCGGATCTGGTCGAGGCGATCGAGCGGGGCGGGGAGCTGCGCGCCATGTCGCCGACCGTGACGCAGATCCTCAAGCTCACGAACAACCCCCGCGTCTCGGCCGAGTCGATCGTCAAGACCATCAGGCTCGACCACGCGGTGGCGCTGAAAATCATGAAGCTGGCCAACTCCTCGGTCTTCGCCCGGGGCGAGCCGGTCTCGAGCGTGCAGCGTGCGGTGACCCGCCTGGGCATGGAGCAGGTCCGCCAGGTGGTGATGAACATCGGCGTGATGGAGAGCTTCGCCAACGCGGCGCTCCCCGAGGGGCTCAGCCTGCCCGGCTTCTGGGAGCACGCGATGGCGGTCGGCCTGATCGCCGCGGAACTCTCGGCCGAGAACAAGGCCTTCGACGCAGAGACCGCGTTCACCCTCGGCCTGCTCCACGATGTCGGGCGGCTTGTGCTCGCCGAGCAATTGCCCGAGAAGTACGCCGAGGTGATGGCGGTGGCCGATCGGGCCGGCCTCTCGCTGCACGAGGTCGAGAAGCGGATGCTGCTGGACGACCACGCGGAGGTGATGGAGCGTCTGCTGCGCGGGTGGGGGATGCCGCGGGACCTGGCCGAGCCCATCGTGCTCCACCACGCCTCCATGGGAACGATCCGACGCCAGAGCCCCTCGCGCATGGTCGAGTCGGCGACGCTGGCGCTGGCCGACCGCCTGGCCTCGGCGATGCTGCTGGGCCACACCGGCTCGGGATCGGTCTATCCGACCAGGTCGTTCATCGAGGCGCTGACGGTGCCCGACCGCGTGCTGACGCGCATCATCGAGCATGTGCCCAGCGAGCTCTCGGAGCTGAAGCTGGCGATGCTCGCCGGCGAGGACGCGGGCGTCTGGCGCACGCGCGCGGACACTCTGCGCGAGCGGATGACCGGCCGCTTCGACCCGGTGGTGATCTCGCCCGATCCGCTGGGCGACCCCGTGCACCTGTTCTGCAACGAGCTCCGATCCGGCATCGGCGACCCGCGCGACGCGAACCTGCTGGTCGTCCACCTGCCCCACGCGGGCCAGCGTGCGGCCGTCTCAAACCTCGTCCGCACCGCCGAGGCCGAAGACATCGGCCGCAAGCTGCCCATGCTGGTGCTCTCGCCCCTCGAGACGATCATGCCCGACCTGTCGCTCATGGAGAGCCGGGTGCATCGGCGCCTGCGCATGCCGTTCCGCGTCGATCGGTTCATCGACCACTGCAACGCGTTGAACGGCGCAGAAGAGGCGCCGCTCAAGCGTGCGGGCTGACGCGTCAGATCCCCGGCTCGGGCGGGTCCTGCTGGCTGACTGGGTAGCGCGGGTTGACGCCCACACGCGTGCCCTCTGCGGTCATCTCCGCGGCCGGGCCGGTCGGTCTGGGCAGTTCCGGCGCGCACGCCTCGCCGGCGAGGAAGCTCTCGACGATCTCCACCGCCTCGTCGACATCGTCTGTCAGTTTGAACAGATCCATGTCGCCGGGTGAGATGCAGGCGTACCGCTCCAGCATCGTCTCGTGCATCCAGGCGATCAGCCCGGACCAGAAATCGGTCCCGACGAGCACGACCGGGAACGGATCGGTCTTGAGCGTCTGGATCAGCGTCATCACCTCGAAAAACTCGTCCATCGTGCCGAAGCCGCCAGGGAAGGCGACCAGCACCTCGGAGTAGCGCAGGAACATCACCTTGCGGACAAAGAAGTAGTTGAACTCCAACTCGTGGGTCTGATAGGGGTTGGGCAGCTGCTCGTGGGGCAGGGTGATGTTGAGCCCCACCGACACGCCCCCGTTCTCATGCGCACCGCGATTCGCCGCCTCCATGATCCCCGGGCCCCCGCCGGTGATCACCGTCCGCCCGCGTCTGGCCATCTCGGCGCCGAACTCTCTGGCGAGCCGGTAGTCCTTGCGGTCCTCCGGCGTGCGGGCGGAGCCGAACACCGACACCCCCGGCGGCAGGCGGCTCAGCACCTCGATCGACTGGACAAACTCCGCCATCACCTTCAGAACATGCCATGAGTCGCGTGCGTCGGGGCCTGTGGGGAGCATCTGGGGTCCTTTCCGTTTCGGTCGCCGGGCGTTCGGGAGGGGACGATACCACATTCTCGCCGATCTCAACGAGAAGATTGTTTCAGGGCGGCTCGCCTCTAAACTCATGGCGGCATGAGCGAAACCGGCACAACAACAGCGCAAACCCCCGGCGCGGGCGGCTCTTCCGGACGCGGCGCGCCGGACTACAACACCGTCCTGGAGCGCCTGAACGCCCGGATCAACCTCGAAAAAACCCGACCAAGCCGCATCGACCCCGAGCGGGCCTTCAAGCTCGACCGTATGCGCGCCCTCGCCGCCGCCCTCGGCAACCCCGAGCGCGACAGCCGCTTCGTCCATGTCGCCGGCAGCAAGGGCAAGGGCAGCACCGTCGAGATGCTCGCCTCCTGCCTCAGCGCGTGCCACTACGCCGTGGGCGTGTACACCAGCCCGCACCTCGTCACGCCCCGCGAACGCATCCGCATCTCCGGCGCGATGATCCCCCAGGACGCCTTCGCCCGCCATGTCGACCGAGCGATCACC
>SLFH01000215.1 GCA_007124345.1 Phycisphaerales bacterium
TCGATCGCTCACCAGAACGCCAGTGTGCGTGCGATCGACCGCTACACCTCGATGGGCCTGCACGAGCACGACGAGGCGCCGGACCATGCCGAGGTAGACGGCCTCGACCTTGGCGCCGCGGCTCACAAGCTGCACGACGCGCTCGCAAGGCTGAGCCCGGAGCTGCGCGATGTGCTCTGGCTTTGGGCGGTCGAGGGGTTGAAGTACAGGGAGATCGCCGAGTCGCTTGAGGTCCCGATGGGGACGGTGATGAGCCGATTGCACCGGGCCAGAGCGCAGGCAGGGCGTGCGTTGCGGGGCGACCCGGCCATCGCGGGTCAGCTCGAACAGGCGGGGTTTATCGAGGCTTCGGGGGAAGGTGAACATAAGCGGATCCGGGAGTAAGTATGTTCAGCGGCTTTCGTGACAATCAGGCTCCCGGCGGCGATGCGGCCGGCGTCTCCAGGAGGACCGAACTCCTTCGGGCCGCCGCTGACGGTGAATTGACCCGGGAAGAAGAGGTCGAGCTGGAAGCCCACCTTCGGGACCACCCCGAGGACCGCGCCGTGATTGAGTTCGAGCGGGGTCTGCGTGGCGAGGTCGCCCGGGCCGCGGTGAGCGAGCCGCCCGCCGGGCTTCGTGATCGCGTGCTGGCGTCTGCGGCGTCGGGCGGTCGGGAGCTCTCTCAGTCTGCTGACAACGGGTCGCCCGGCGCATTGCCGATCAACGGCCCGGTGCGGCGCGGTGCACCCCTGTTGCGCTACGCGTTGGCGGCGGGGCTGGTGCTGGCGGCCGCGGGTTCGATCGTTGTCGTGAGGTCCGGCCTCGCCGGATCGCCCACGGTGCAGCAGATGACCGCGTCGCAGCGTTTGTCGTTGGTTTCGTTCCTGTCCACCCAACACGAGGAGTGCGAGCTGCACGCCGATCTTGTTGGTACGCGTTTCAGCCTCTCAAGGCTCGACGATGTGCCGGCTCGGTTCGCTTCGGTGCTCGGGCGCAGGCCTGATCTGGGGCGTCTTGAGGCCAGCGGCTTGAGCCTGCTCGGGGCGGGGCCTTGCGCGGTGCCGGGGCGCGGGCGTTCGGTGCGGCTGGTGCTCGATGCATCGGCGGTCGATCCGAACGGACAACCGCTGGTGAGCATCTACATCCAGCAGGATACCGCCGAACTGGGCATCGAGGATGGGCGGGCGTACCGGCTCTCGCGCGGCCCGGAGGCACAGCATGGCGCCGGCGCCGATGTCTTCGTCTGGCGCAATGGCGGACTGCTCTACTTCTTCGCCTCGACCTCGGAGCCGGCGATCGAGGTCGCTCGTTCGGCGCTGGGGGCACCCGAGCCGGTCGGCTCGATCTGAACACGCTTGCGATGGGTGTCTTTGCCCGAGCACGCGCGTGATCGCCACGCGGCCAGGCTCGACGCCGGGATCCTGATCGCTCTACCGAACACGCAGAGCCTGTTGATCATGGTGACCTTCAGCACGCCCGCGCCCTTCCAACGCCGGGCCGAGGTCAAGGCTGTTTGCCGGACAACGCGCACCCTGCCTTGCTTTGCGGCTCGGCTGGCGAGATAGAGGTATTCCATGATCGGGGCGCGCCCGAACCATCCGAGTTCGCGGAAGGAGTCGGCGCGCCTCGGCAACGAAGACGCACCGGGCGGGGACCTATGTGGTGATCGACGGCCCGACCTTTTCGACCCGCGCCGAGGCGTCGATGCACCGCGCCATGGGGGCGGATGTGGTCGGCGTGACCGCGCTCCCCGAAGCGAGGCTGGCCAGAGAGGCGGAGATCGCCTACGCCCTGATCGCCCTGCCCACCGACGACGACTGCTGGAGACCGCCGCAGGATCTGCAGCAGGGCCAGAGCCCCGAATCCCTGTTGCAGACCATCATCGGGAATCTGAAACAGAGCGTCGAGGCCGCGTTCGGCCTCATCGAGTCGGCGCTCCGCGATCCGTCGCCGCTGGCCGACCGTCCGAGCCCGGCGCACGACGCCCTCCGGCTTGCGGTCTGGACGCCCGAGTCGCACATCGTTTCCGACGAGATCGAGCGTCTCGGGCCGATCTGGGGCGATCGATTCGGACGCTCCTGATTCGGCTCAGCGCTTGTCTTCTTTGCCCGCACGGTCGTACTCGCCGTGGTAGGTCACGCGCAGGCAGTTGCTGAACATGTTCAGGCAGACGATGTCGCCGATCAGGAAAGTGATCTCAACGATCTCCGGGTCGGTGAACGCTTCCTGAAGTCGGGCGAACAGTTCGGCGGGGACTTTGTTGGAATCCTCCAGAGCCGCGCGCTTGTACTCAAGAGCTAGACGCTGATGTTCGGTCTGCGCTTCGGGCCGGTCTAACAGGTCCAGCGGCTCATCGCTCATGCCCATTGAGCGGGCGAGCGCCGTGCGAACCCCCGAACAGAACAGGCAGGCGTTTTGCCTGGACGATTCGAGGAGCACCAGTTCTTTCAGATCCCGCTCGTCGATCCCGCCGGGGTAGAGGCCTTCGCTCAGACAGCCGAAGCCTTCGAGAATCTCTGGGCGCAGCGAGAGCGTCTGCAGCATCTCGCCCGGCCGACCTCCGGCGAGCACCGCATCGACGCTCTCCTGAAAGCGCGGATCACCCGCCACGGCTTCGATCGCCTCGGCGATCTGCTCATCGGTCACACGCACTCGCATCGGCCCGCTCTCGAGCTGATCTTCTTGCACGGTGGACTCCGCTCACACGGCAACCATGTGAGTCGTCTCAAATGCACGCCTTGCGTCAAAGCGGGCGACCGGACTCGAACCGGCAACATTCAGCTTGGAAGGCTGACACTCTACCATTGAGTTACGCCCGCAACGCCCCCAGTGTATCCGTCGTGGGGCCGTTCTGCGACCCCGTTCGGTCGTCGTCATCCCTCCACACGCACCGCACGGATCGCCGCGAACATCGGGATCTCCGCTCTTGCTCGATTCTCCGCCTCGGCTCTGGGGCCTGGCTCGCTGCGGCGTTCGCTCGCCCACTCCTCGATGCGGTCGACCAGCAGGCCCGCTTCGCCAAGCGCGTTGGTGTAGGCGCTCAGGGGGCGGTGGTGGGTCCATGTGGTGACCGCTCGCTTGCCGCGGGCGACCTCGCCAGGATTCATCGTGATCGGATGGCTCGCGGGGGAGAGGTAGGCGTCGACCTGTCGGCTTTGGACGGTCGACCCGTCCGGCTCGGTCCGCCAGACCCAGGCCGTCTGCCCGGGGATGCGGAAGGCGGGGTGGAGGATCACCAGCACAAACCGCCCGCCGGGCCTGAGCATCGAGGCGATCGCTCCGAACGCGGGCTCGATGGGGTCGAAGTTCATCGCGGCCAGCACGCACGCCGCGCTGTCGCATAGATCGAGTTCCTGCATCGTCTTAAGACGCCCGAGCTCGCGAGCGTCGGCGACGAAGAACTCCGCTCCACGCGGCACACGCTTGCGAGCCGCTTCGATCAGCGAAGGCGACGCATCGACACCGATCACCGACGCCCCGGCCTGTGTCAGCTCGCGAGCGAGCAGGCCTTGGCCGCAGGCGACATCGAGGATCTGCTGGTCGTTCTGCGGGTCGAGTAGGCGGAGCACGCCGGGGAGGACGACGGTGGTGTGGTGGTCGCTGCCGCGCCGTTCGAGCAGATCGTCGTACCACCCCGCGACATGCTCCCACGAGCCCGATCCCTTCTCGTCACGCTCGGCGGGACGCACGGGCTCGGGGGCGCGCTTCGGAGGTTCGCTCTGCTGCACCGGCGGCGGGGGGACGGCGGGTGTTTCAGAGACGGGAGATACTGCTTCGGGAGCGGGCTTCAGCGCCGGACTTGCGGGCAGCGGTTCGACCGGATCGATCGGGCGAGGTTTTACAGGCCGGCGCATGGTCGGCGGCACCTCGAACGATGCTTCCTCTTGGCTGGTGGGGGGCTCGGGCGGCGACTGCGCGGGCGACGGCGGCAGAGGCCGAAGCGCCGATGACGTCCCGGGTTGAATCTCTTCTCTGAGCTCACTTCGGGGTTCGGGCCGGCTTTCCAGCTTCTGCTGCGGTTGCGGCCGATGGGGTGTCGCCGCGGCGTCTTCCAGCCGCAGCCTGAAGGCGGGCGGGGGCGGCGTGGTGAACTTCACCTGCTCGTGCGTCACAGGGTGCCGAAAGGCGATCTCGCCCAAGTGCAGCATCATCCGGATCGGGCCGTCCAGCGGGCGGGCCCTTGGGCCCGGGTCGCCGACCAGCGGCAGCCCGATCTGGCGGAGCTGCGCGATCGCCTGGCCCGGCCTGTCGGTATCGAGGCGGATGCGGATGAGCGTCAACTCACCGGCCCGCTCCTGCACGCGCACATGCGCGACCGCCTCGCGCCCTTCACGCCCGATGGGCATCTCTTGTTCGTCGAAGCTGCGCACCGAACCGTCGCGGCCGGTCACCAGCATGCTCTTGATTGTCAGCATGTCCTGGGACGGGCTGCCCCGGACGACCGCAGTCGCGATGCGGTGGCTCCGCGCCGAGTGGAACTGTTCGGTCAGCGCGGCCGCGGCTTCGTCGGTCTTGGCGATCACCACCAGTCCGCATACCGCCGGGTCGAGCGGGTTGATCGCGCGGAGCCGGGGCGTCTGCTTGGGCCCGGTGCCGGCGCGGGTCGCCCGGCGCTGCCCGATCTTCAGCCGATCGATCAGCGTCGTCGGACGCTTGCCCTTGCGGTCGCCAGGGCGCAGGGCGATTGGCATCCCCGCGGGCTTCTCGGCGACGAGAAACGCGTCGTCCTCGTAGACGATCCGCACACTGGGCGGCCTGGGGCGCGAGTCGCCGCCGAAGCGAGGCCCCGGTCCGCGTGAGGACGGCCCAGAAGGGCGCGGGCCTCGTGGCCCGGAGCCGTAGGGCCCCGAACCCGATCGGGGTCCGGAACCGGGTCCCGATCCGGGGCGTCCGCCAGGCCGTGATCCGGGTCTGGAGCCGGGCCGAGCGCCCGGTCTTGCTCCCGGCCGTGAGCCGGGATTGAAGTTGCGTCTGGGTCGGTCAGGGCCGGGCATGCGGTGGCTCGCTGGGGGTGTTGGTCTGGGGAGTCTGTGGGAGCTGGTCGATCAGGTCGAGCAGCCAGTCGGCGAACCGATCTTTGGATATGGGACCATCGGTCGGGCGTCCTTCCGGATAGCCGAGGTCGGGAGTGCTGTAGGCCGTCGCCTCGATGTCCGGGGCATCCATCGTTTCGAGCGGATTAGCGATGATGACATCCACATTCTTTCGAGCCAGCTTGTCCATTGCGGAGTCGGCCA
>SLFH01000182.1 GCA_007124345.1 Phycisphaerales bacterium
ATGATGTTGAAGAGGCGTTCGAAGTCGGCTGATCCGACGCGTGCGGGCCCGACATCGAGGCGCTCGCCGTGCTCGTCGATGAGATCGGCGCGTGAGGTCTGGATGATTTCTGCGCGGACGAGGCGGTACTGGATGCCGTTGGCCTCGTAGACATGGGCGCCGCGCCTGCGGAAGCCCCGGTCGCGGGCGTTTGCGAAGACGATTCTCTCCGCTTCTGTCAGGTGTTCGATGACGGCGCCGGAGCGGAAGGCGGCGTCGATTTCGTCGACAGCGCGGGATCCGGCGTCGGACCTCCCGCAGCCGGTCAGCGTCAGGAGAGCGACGACGGCGGCGAGAGCGAGCGTGCAAGGACTGCGCATGGCGGATCCCTTTCCCCGGTGGAGGCCGGCGCGCGTCCGTCCGACTCCGGACGGGCGAGTGCGTTGACCGTTCGTGCAGAATGTACGAAAGACGCCCCATCGGGGTCAACGCCGGCAACAAGATCGCACGCCAGCCGGTAGACTCCGGCCCCGATGATGGCAGAGAACAAAACCCAACAGCGTGGTCCCGAATCCGTACCGAACGCGAGCGACGCGGCGCTCGATGCTCAGGGGCTTTCGTTTTCGTATTCCGGGGGCTCGCGCGTGCTCGACGGGCTCAGCCTGACACTGGGCCGGGGCGAGCAGATGGTGCTCAAGGCGAGTTCCGGGGCCGGCAAGAGCACGCTGCTGCACCTGATCGCCGGGCTGCTGGAGCCAGGCTCGGGCAGGGTGCTCATCGACGGGACGGAGATCCACCGGCTGAAGGGGGCGAAGCGGGACCGCTTCCGCGGCTCGCGGATCGGGATGATCTTCCAGACCTTCAACCTGCTCGACGGGTTCAGCGCCCTTGAGAATGTGACGACGGCAATGATGTTCTCGAAGATCCCGAAGGCCGAGCACGACGAGCGGGCGAGGGCGCTGCTTAAGCGGCTGGGGATCGACCGGCATCAGGCGCCGCCGCAGTCGCTGAGCGTCGGACAGCAGCAGCGTGTGGCGGTGGCTCGGGCGATGGCGTGCCGGCCCTCGCTTGTGCTCGCAGACGAGCCGACGGCGAGCCTCGATCCAGAGAACGCGTCTGAGGCGGTGAAGCTGATCCGCGAGGTGTGCGCTGAAGAGGGTGCGGCGCTCTTGCTGGTCAGCCACGATCCTTCGGTGGCGGCGGGGTTTGATCGTGTCGAGGAGCTGGCGCCCGCTGCGTCGGCCGCAGGAACTGGGAGCTAGAACCGATGGCGATGAGCGGACTGAAGATCGTCGCCCGGAGCCTGCGCGTGCGGGCGGTGTCGACGCTGATCAGCGCATTCAGCGTGGCGGTGGCGGTGGCGATGCTGCTGACGCTGCTGACGCTGAGCCGCGCCAACGACCGTGCGTTCGAGGCGGGGACGGGCAACGCGGATCTGATCGTGAGCCGCGAGCCGAGCGGGCTGGTTTCGGTGCTGAACACTTTCTTTTACGCCGCGGCGCCGGTGGATTACATCGACTGGGCGACCTTCGAGCGTCAGCTCAACAGCCCCGGGCCGAGGCGGATGCCGCCGATCGCGCTGATCGGCGACACGGGGTGGTACATCCCTGTGGCGATCGGCGACAGCTACCGGGGGCGGGCGGTTTTGGCGACAACGCCGGAATTTTTCGAGAAGTTCACGCCTCGGGCCGGCGGGGAGGGCTGGCGGTTTGCGCAGGGGCGGCCGATCGAGGGCGCGTTCGACCTCGTGCTGGGCTCGGACACGGCGCAGGCGACCGGGCTTGCGATCGGCGAGATCGTGCACCTGACGCACGGGGCGCCGGGACCGGGCGGGCAGCTTCCCGAAGATGCGCATGTGCACACGGACTTCGACTTCCGCGTCGTCGGGATTCTGGAGCGGACGGGGACGGCCCACGACCGGGCGCTCTTTGCGCACATCGAGGGCTCGTGGCGGATGCACGCGTCGGATCTGGGCGACGAGTCGGCGCGGGATCTTGGAACGCCGGTGGCGCCGCAGCACCAGAAGGTGACGGCGGTCCTGATCAAGGCGGGCGGGCGTCCGGGGTCGACGGTGACTGCCGCGTTTGCCCCGCTCCAGAACGACCTGACCCGCATGACGGGGCTGACGATCGCCAATCCGGCGACGGAGGTGCGCCGCCTGCTGCGGATCGTCTCGAACATCGACCAGGTGCTGATCGCGATGGCGGGCGTGATCCTGCTGAGTTCGGGCGTGAGCATCCTGCTGTCGCTGTACAACTCGATGGCGACGAGGCGGCGCCAGATCGCGGTGCTCCGCGTGCTGGGGGCGAGCCGGAGGCGGATCTTCTCGATGGTGATCGCCGAATCGGCGTTCATCGGGCTCTTGGGCGGCGTGGCCGGGGTGGTGCTGGCGGTGGTCGCCGGCGGGCTGGTCGCCCAGGCGCTCTGGATGCGGGTGGGCGTGATGCTCGACCCGAGTCTGGAGCTGGTCCCGGTGCTCTGGACGCTCGGGGGCACGGTGGTGCTGGCGGTGCTGGCGGGGCTGGCCCCCGCGGCGGTCGCCTACCGGACCTCGGTCGCCGGGAATCTTCGGCCGCTGGTGTAGGTTGAACGCGAGACCGACCGATCCGGTTTCGGAGGTGTTAGACTGTGATCATGATGAACCGCAAGCGTGCAAAGCTCATCGCCTTGGCCGGAATCGCCGGGCTGCTCGCCCTCCCCGGGGCGGCGAACGCCCGAGCGACCTTTATCGACGACGCCGACCACGCCGAGCTTCTGGAGCGCCTGGGCCGGATGACCGTCGGCGTCGCACGCGCGACGCACTCGGTGCTCTCTGGGCGTCCGATGAATAGCGCAGCGGCGGCGGCCGACACGGAGAGCAACGGCGACGCTGAAGCTGTCGCCGCGACGGACGTCCCCGGGGGTGTGACCCGCGCCGACGACGGCTCGTTCGTCATCGACGGGAACATCCGCATTACCGGCGAGGGCACGCAGGCGTCGCCCTACCGCGTGCCGTGGGACCTGCTCGTCGCCGCCCAGCGCGTCTACGACCCGCGCTCCGGCAAGGAAGACGCGCCCGAGTGGGCGAAGATGCTCGACGGCAAGCATGTCCGCGTCAGCGGGTACCTGCTCTTCCCGGTCGTGCGCGACGATGTCGACGAACTGCTGCTGATGATGAACCAGTGGGACGGCTGCTGTCTCGGGCTGCCCCCCAGCGCCTACGACGCCGTCGAGGTCCGCCTTGAGCGCCCGCAACGCGTGTCGCGCTGGACGACCAACTTCGGCACGCTCACCGGCAAGTTCCAGTGGGACCCGTACCTCTCGGCCGGCTGGCTCGTCGGGCTGTATGTCATCACCGACGCGAAGCTCTCCGACGAGTCCGGTCGGAATATGCCCGACCACGAGTGACGCTTCTCGGAGCGTCCGTTCGATGAGGGCTTCGGGCGGTCAGGGCGCTGTGAACGGTCTTGCGCACCGATCGGTGACGCGTCTGATTCAATCACTAACCACAGGAAAGCGCGGGGCTTTGCGCCGTGCATTGCTGTTTCGTGTGTTAAATCAGGGAATCCGGGTTCCTCCGGCCGCCGAGGGCGGTTAGATTGGATGCGGACGGCCGACGGCTGCCGCGAACGGGAGGAACAACGATGACTGACTCTGCACGGAACAGATCGTTTCGACGGCGCACGGGCGTCGCGTGTCTGCTCGCAGCGCTGGGCGGCGTCGCCGGCGGCGCGCACGCGCAGTGCGGGGATTGGGAGCGGGTGGGATCAACGAACTTCGGCGAAATCTATGCATTGGCCGTGTTCGATGACGGGACGGGTCCGGCCCTGTACGCTTCCGACCGATACGCGAACTACGTGTCCTACGTCTTACGCTGGACCGGCACGGCGTGGTCGTATATCGGAGGATTTCACGCCGGCCCGACGGGCGAACGCGTCAATGTCTTCGCCTTGGAAGCTCTGGACTTGGGGACGGGGCCGGCGCTGTACGCCGGCGGCGAGTTCAGAGTCGCGACCGGCGGGGTGGCTGCAAACAATGTCGCCCGCTGGGACGCCTCGACGGGTTGGTCGCCGCTCGGTGACGGGATCGCCAGCCATCGAAACCAAGAGGAAGTCTTTGCTCTGGCGGCTTTCGGCGGGTTGCTGTATGCAGGAGGCGCCTTCGAGGAGCGGTTCGGGAACCCGGGCAACAACATCGCCCGATGGAACGGCACGGCATGGTCCCGTTTGGGCGGGGGTGTCGGCGCCGCTTGGGACGCCGTCGTAGCCCTTGAGGTGTTCAACGACGGCTCCGGCCCGGCGCTGTATGTGGGGCACTCGTCTTGGCATACAGACTTCATCAATCGCTGGAACGGCTCATCGTGGTCGTACTTGGGGACGGGGACGAACGGAATGGTCAGGGCCCTCAAGGTCTTCAATGACGGCTCGGGCCCGGCGCTCTACGCGGGCGGGGAGTTCGGGATAGCGGGCGGAAACCCGGTGAGCAACATCGCCCGATGGGACGGCTCAGACTGGTCGGCCCTGGGATCGGGCATCAACGGTACCGTCAGGGCATTGGCGGTCTTCGACGACGGCACGGGTCCGGCGCTCTACGCGGCCGGCACATTCACGGAAGCCGGCGGGAACCCGGCCAGCAACATCGCCCGATGGGACGGCACGGAGTGGACGAGATTGGGTGAAGGTATCGGCGCTGCTTGGAACGCGGTCTTCGCTCTTGAGGTTTTCGATGACGGCTCGGGACCCTCGCTCTACGCCGCCGGGCGGTTCCCGCAGGCGGGCGGGAACCCGGTGAGCAACATCGCGCGATGGGTGCCGCAGCCGCCCTGCAGGGCGGACCTCAACGGCGACTGCGTCCTCGATTGGAGGGACTTCTTTCTGTATCTGGACCTGTTCGGCGCGGGTGACCCGATCGCGGACATCAACGGCGACGGGGTGCTCGACGCCGACGACTTCTTCGCGTATCTGGAACTCTTCGCCGCGGGGTGCTGATCAGACTGTTGTAACGGGAGAATGACCATGACTGACTTTGCACGGAATGGATCGCTTCAGCGGCGCGTAGGCGTCGCGTGTCTGCTCGCAGTGGTGGGCGGCGTCGCCGGCAGCGCGCACGCGCAGTGCGGGGATTGGGAGCCGGTGGGACTGGGGGTGACCGATGACTATGTTTTCGCCTTGGCGGTGTTCGATGACGGGACAGGA
>SLFH01000175.1 GCA_007124345.1 Phycisphaerales bacterium
CACGCGTGCGCCGCGCCGAGGCAGCGCTGCTGAGGGCCGGCCCCGAACGCGAACGGGCACGCGCCCAGTTCAACTACAGCGAGTCCGAGCTCGGCGCCGTCCGCGCCGCTTTCGACCGCGGCGTCGCCGGGCGCCTGGAGCTCGAAGCCGCCGAGCTGCAGCACCACGCCGCGTTGGAGCTCCTCAACGCGGCGAAGTTCTCAGAAGAAATCGCCCGCTTCGAGCTCGACCTTGCGCGTGCCGCGCTGCTGCGCACAACACCGGACTCCGCCGGCGACGACGCCGGCGTCGAGCACATCGAGATCACCGCTCCCGTCGACGGGCGCGTACTCCGCGTCTTCCAGGAGAGCATGGCCGTCGTCGCCCCGGGCGCGCCGCTCATCGAGATCGGCGACCCGACCGACCTCGAAGTCGAGATCGATGTCCTCTCGACCGACGCGGTGCGCGTCGTCCCCGGCGCACGGGTCTCCTTCGAGCGGTGGGGGGGCGACGGCGTGCTGGAGGGGCGCGTCAGGCTCATCGAGCCCCGCGCGTTCACGCACATCTCCGCACTCGGCGTCGAGGAGCAACGCGTCTACATCATCGCGGACTTCATCGATCCGCCCGAGCAGCGCCCCTCCCTCGGCGACGCCTACCGCGTCGAGGCCCGCATCGTCGTCTGGGAGGAAGATGATGTGGTCATCGCCCCGTCCAGCGCGATCTTCCGCCACGAAGGCGGCTGGGCCGTCTACACCATCGACAACGGCCGAGCCCGCCGACGCGCCGTCGAGGTCGGCCAGATGACCGGCCTGGACACCCAGATCCTCGATGGCCTCCAGCCCGGCCAGACACTGATCGTGCACCCAGGCGACGACATCCGGGACGGGGTCCGTGTACAGACCCGTCGCTGAATCTCATTCCGGCCTTGACACCCAGAACCGACGATCGTCCAACGCTTACGGGCGATGTCCGCTGCGCCCCGACTTCAGCAGAAAGACGGAGCCGAAAGGTGCTGGGCGACTCGCCTAGCTCGTCGCCTCTTCGGGGCGTGGTGGCTCGACGACCGGGACGCGCCCGCCGGGGTAGAAGGCGAGGAGCGCGAGGAGGCAACCGATCGCCAGCCACATCGGGACGCTGAAGAGGCGGGTGTAGTCCATCACGCCGTCGGTGCGGGCCCACTCGCCGATCTGCCCGGCGAAGACGCTTCCGACGATGATGCCGACGCCGAAGATGATGGTGCCGAAGAGGGACTGGGCGCTGGCGCGCACGCCGGGGGTGGTCTGCTCGTCGACGACCATGAAAGCGATGAAGACGAAGCAGCCGAAGCAGACGCCGTGCAGGGCGACGCCGAGCATCAGCGTCAGCACCGGCGGGAGCGGGATCGCGTCGACGTAGGCGAAGAGGGCCATGCGTGCGGCGTAGGCCGAGACGCCGACGGCAAGCAGCGTCTTTCGGGAGACCTTCCGGGCGAACAGCGGGATGAGCGCGAGGACGAGGATCTCGGACATCTGCCCGATGGTCATCAGCCCGCCGCCCCCGACGCCGAAGACGCGGTTGATCGTCGCGGCGAGATCGACATCGCCGAAGCCGGCTTGGAATGTGCCGAGGAACGCGCCCGTGTGCACGAAGTAGAACTGGTGGATGCACGAGATCGGCACGGCGATCAGGAAGAGCGTGACGAGCGGCTGGCGGCGCACCTCGCCGATCGCCTTGAGCGTCGCGTTGGACTTCTCGCCCTTCGCTGGGGGTGTGGCGGGGAGCGTGAGGCAGTAGAGCCCCATCGCGATGCCCAGGATCGCGCTGAGGCGGAAGGCGTCGGCGATGCCCGCGGCCTGGGCGGCGAGCTGCTCGGTGTCGGTCGCGCCCGCGGGGGTGTGCCTGTGCAGGAGCCACTGCCCGATGCCGATGCCCACGACGATCCAGCCGAGCGTGCCCCAGACGCGGACCTTGCCGAACTGCTTGTCGCGGTCGGGCAGGTGGTGGAACGAGATCGAGTTGGTCAGGGCGAGGGTGGGGGAGTAGATGAGTGAATAGAGGAGGGAGAAGAGGAAGAACATCCAGTACGCGTCGATCCACGCGAGTTGCCAGACGAGCAGCCCGCCGGCGATGTGGCTGATCGCCAGGTAGCGTTCGGTGTTGAAGAAGCGGTCGGCGATCTGGCCGGCGATGAAGGGGGCGAAGACCGCGCCGATCCCGCCGATCATGAAGAGATAGCCGATCTGGGCGTCACCGAAGCCCCGGTGGCGGCTGAGGAAAAGGTACAGCAGCGGGAGCCAGGCGCCCCAGATCGCGTACTGCAGGAACATCATCAGCGAGAGCCGCGAGAGCAGGGCGGTCGGCAGCGGCTTCATGGAGTCGGGCTCCTGGGTGGGCGTTGGCGCGGCTCTGTCGCCCGAGCGGGCCGGCTCCGGCGGTCGTGTATAGTAAAGAAATCCTCACAGAGATGGAGCCGTCGATGAAGCAACAGCTGGCCGCGGGCCTGATCGTTCTGGGTTCGTGCTGCGGGGCATCGGCTCATGGGGGGGCTGATGGGGTGGCCCACCTCGGGGTTGGCGCTGGCGAGGGAGCCGTCGATCCAGGGCCTGTTCGGGCGCTCGTGCTTTCGGCCGAGCGCACGGACGCGGACGGGTCGCTCTGGAAGAGACTGGATGATCTAAGTCCCGGTCGGTTCGAGTTCCACCACGCGACGCTGGGCTGGCGTGAGGGGCAACCCGGGGGCGGAGGCTTCCTGCTCGACGGCCCGGACCGATTCACGGAGTTCGATGTCGTGATCGCGCAAGGGCGGGCCTGGCTCGGGGCGCTCTCGCCCGAGTTGCGGCTGGGCCTGGTCGAGCGTGTGCGCGACGGCGGAGGCTTCGTGGGGATCGATGCCCCAGAGGGCGCCGTGTCGGGCGCGGGCCTGGAACCCCTGCTCGGGGGCAGGCCAAGATCGGACGGAACGATCGGCGATGTCGGCGTGCGGGTCGACGCGGCCGAGCACCCCGTCACACGCGGGTTGCCCGGCGAGTGGACGCTCAGGGGCGAACTGCACGGGCTGCGCGGGATCGACGAATCCGGCTCGCTTGTCCTTGCCAGAGGCTTGCCGATCATCGACGCCGACGACATCGCAAGGCACCCCGTCGCCTGGGAGAAGAACCTCGGGCGCGGGCGGGTCTTCTACACCGTGCTCGGGAGGGATGCCCGCTCGCTCGAAGACGAGCACTTCGTCGGCTTGATCTCAAACGCGATCGTCTGGGCTTCCGATGCGCCACTGCCCGACGCCGACGGCGTGTACACGCTCTTCGACGGGACTTCGACCGATGGCTGGGCGATGACCGGGCCGGGCGAGTTCGTCCACGAAAACCCCGGTGAAGACGGCGTGCTGCTCGCGACCGGCGGGATGGGCATGCTCTGGTACGAGCGCCGCAGATTCCGCGACTTCGAGCTCACCATCGAGTGGAAGAACGAGCAGGCCAGCGACAACTCCGGCGTCTTCGTCCGGTTCCACGAGCCGCCGAACTCGCCGTGGGACGCGGTGCGCAAGGGCCACGAGATCCAGATCTACGACATCGAGGAGGGCGAGCACATGACCGGCGCGATCTACAACCACGCCCCGGCGACGAGACTCGCCTCCAACGCGCCCGGCGAGTGGAACACCTTCGTGATCTCGGTGATCGGGCACGACTACACGGTCGTGCTCAACGGCGAGACCGTCTGCGAGTGGACCTGCCCCCCCGAGCGTCACGGGCGGGAGGGCTACATCGGCCTGCAGAATCACAGCGGCCCGGTGCGCTTCCGCAACATCCGTGTGCGAGAAATCGGCTCGGATCGGTAAGCGTGCCTCAGCGCAGCACGCTGTCCATACGCCGCTTGATCTCCTGCAGGCGTTCCTCGCCGCCGCCCCGCACCTCGGCGGTCGCCCAGCCCGAGTAGCCGATCTCGGCGAGGGCTTTCATCACGCCGGGCCAGTCCGAATCGCCCTCGCCGATCTCGACGGCGAACCCGCGCCAGAGCCCTTCTTCGTCGCGCTTCTTGCGGCTGAAGTCCTTGATGTCGAGCTTGAAGATGCGCGGGCCGAGCGTGTCGATCCAGTGCGTCGGCCAGCCGTAGTTGACGATGTTCCCGATGTCGAAGTACCAGCCGACAGCGTCGCTCTCGAACTGGTCGACATACCGGGCCGCTTCGAGGGGGCTGAGCAGGAAGTGGTTCCAGACATTCTCGATCGCCATGCGGACGCCCAGTTGCTCGGCGAGCGGGATGAGGCGCCGGATCGCGGCCTGCGATCGCTCGTACGCATCGGCGTAGGAGACCTCGGCGTTGACGACGGCGGGCACAACAAGCACCGCGTCGCCGCCGTAGGCGACGCTGTCGTGTATCGCCCGCTCGACGCCCGCGATCGCCTGCCTGCGGACACTCCCGTCGGGATGGGAGAGCGGGAGCCTCCAGTGCGTCGAGCAGACCGTGCCGTGGATCTTCAGCCCGGTCTCGTCGCGGGCGTCGATGACTTCTTGTTGGTCGAGTTCGTTGGGGCTTGCGATCTCGACGCCGTCGTAGCCGAGGCGCTTGAGCAGTCGGAACTTGTCGAGCACCGAGCCGTCGTAGGCGACCATCTCGTACTTGACGGCGTGCCGGAGGCTGGCGGGGCGTGCGCCAGGCTCGGCGCCGGCGGCGCGCAGGCCCGGCATCGCCGCGGCGGCCGCGGCTGCGAGCGTCATCGCGTGGAAGGTCCGCCTGTCGATCGGCTTTGGTGCGTCGCGGTCCATTCTCGGCGCTCTTTGCTGGGCGTGGCGATGGGGGCGATTCAGCGGAAGGGCGTGACGCCCGGGACCGGGACGGGGGCGGTCTCGATGTCGCCGAACTCGTAGCGATCGGGCGTCAGGTCTTCCTTGGAGTTCATCACCTGCTCCCATGTGAGGGTCTGGCCGGTGTACGCGGCCATGCGCCCTGCGACGGACATCATGGTGCTGAGGGTCATCAGCTCGCCGTCGTCGATCGGCTTGCCGCTGCGGATCGAGGCGAAGAGCTCGTCGTGCTCGACTTGGTACATGTTGGGTCGGTCGCCCTCGTACTCCCAAGGCGTTTCGCCCTCGATGCGGTGCGTCGGCGCCCAGCCGTTGACGAAGCATGTGCCCTTCGAGCCGATGATGTAGTCGGTGTTGTCGAAGGGGGTGTTGGCGACCTGGCGGCAGGTGTGGAAGCAGCGCTCGCCGGTCTCGTACTCGTAGATCACCGAGAAGTTGTCGTAGACATTGCCGAA
>SLFH01000301.1 GCA_007124345.1 Phycisphaerales bacterium
CGGGCATTCCTGGATGTCCAGCAGCCGGATCTCGATCGCGCCGCGGTCGAAGCGGGCGATGCACCCGCGTGCGTTGACCCATTCTTGGCGGAGGATCCCGTCGGGGTCGTGCGGCTCAAGGTCTTTGTAAATCCCGGCCAGCAACACGCCCTCGTAGTCGCGCCTCGAAAAGACCGGCTCGGGGATCACGCGCCCGCTGACCGACGGCACGGCCCGCGCGTTGGAGCGATAGACCTCCAGCCTCGCGTCGGCGAAGGCGGTCGGTTTGGCGTCCATAACGGGAGAAGCCGCGGCGAGCGCGGGGAGGATCGGCAGGACCGGACGGATCGCCGCGTGCAGGCGGGCGAACTCGGCGTCGCTACCGAACGGGAGGTTGATGTGCGTGGACTGCAGGTTGGCCCACCCGTGCCCACGGCAGTCGAAGATGCGGTTGAACGCCTCGTACACCGGCGAGTAATCGTGGGGCCACAGGCGCATCTCGGCGAACGGATCCATCCACGGGTGCGTCGCGCCGGGCAGCAGGCGGCAGCCCATCGGCGCCAGCACCTCTTCCACCCTGGCGACATGCGACTGAAACAGATCCGCCAGCCCGCCGAGCTCGCGCACGGGGCGGATGGTCTTGAGCTCGACGACATGCAGGGCGAGTTCGTTGGACCAGCCGATGACGCCGTCGTCCCCGTCGGGCTCTACATCGGTGGTGTACTCGCCGGCGATCGCCTTCATCACCTCGTCTGCGACGGGGCGGACATCGAGCGTGCGCTCGTCGACGATCATGTACTCGAGTTCGATGCCGCAGCCGCCGAAGAGGCCAAGAGGGTAGCTGTAGTCGGCCGGGGTCGGCACGTGGTCTGTCATCTGCGGCTCGATTCGATCTTGGCGAGCAGGTGGTCGACGATGCGCCTGTAGAGCCAGTCACCGAGGATTTTGTCTTCCACGCCCGAGTCGATGCTTGGGTTGTCGTTGACTTCGATGATCTTGGGCTTGCCGCCCAGGATCTTCAGATCGACGCCGTAGAGCCCGTCGCCGATGAGCCTCGCGGCCTTGACGGCGAGCGAGACGACGGCGCGGGGCGTGTCGTCGAGGGAGAAGCTTTGGAACCCGCCCTCGTGGACGCCCTTCTCATCGTGCTGGAGGATCTGCCAGTGCTTGCGCGCCATGAAGTACTTGCAGGCGAAGATCGCCTCGCCGCCCAGCACGCCGATGCGCCAGTCGAACTCGGTGGGCACGAACTCCTGAGCGATCAGGAGCTCGGAGCCGTCGAAGAGCTCGTCGATGCGAGCGTAGAACTCGTCCTCGGTGTCGACCTTGATGACGCCGCGGGAGAAGGCCTCGTCGGGGCGCTTGATCACGCAGGGGAAACCGATCTTCTCGGCGACCAAGTGCGTGCGGTCTTTGGAAAGGATGAGCGTCTCGGGCGTGGCGAGTCCGTGGCGTGTGAGCAGCTCGGCGAGGAAGACCTTGTTCGCGCAGCGGAGGATCGACTGCGGGTCGTCGATCACCGCCAGGCCCTCGGCCTCGGCCCGCCTCGCGACGCGATAGGTATGGTGGTCGACGGCGGTCGTCTCGCGGATGAAGAGCGCGTCGAACTCGGCGATCCGGCCCGCGTCGTCGGCCTGGATGAGCTCGGCCCTGAACCCCGCGGCCTCGGCCGCCTTGAGAAATTTCTTCAGCGCCGGCGGGTCCGAGGGGGACATCTGTTCGTGCTCGTTGACGAGGATCGCCAGGTCGTAGCGTGCTTGTGTCTTCTTGGCGCCCCGGCGTGTGGGCCGGTGGAGGAAGCGTTGGGCCTGCTCGATCGCGAACGGGCGGTGGTCCTCGGGGATCTCGCCAGCGCCGATGACGCGGACGCTCTCGATTTCCCACTTGTCTTCTTTGACGAAGACGGCCCGGAGGAAGGGGGCGGGGAACTGGTTGAACAGGGCGAGGGCGAGCCGGTCGTACCTGTGCGCCATATTGCGCCCGAAGTAGATGCTCAGCTCGAACTCATCGGACTTCAGCGGGGCGAGACTCTTGCGGACCAGCTCTTCGAGCTCCTGCCCGGCGATGCGGATGATCGGCGAAAGGCGGAAGTCGAGAATGGTGCCGACCGAGGGCCAGGGCGTGTGCCCCCGGGCCGCCGCCAGAAGCGAAACATAATAACCGGCGGACTGGTACCGGTACGACCGGCAGAGATTGAAGACCTTCGCCCGCCGGATCGCGGCGAAGCGCGGATCGGTCAGGTAGTCGCGCGAGGCGACGACTTCCGTCCCCGGCACATGCAAGGGCCAGCGTTCGGGCCGATCGACAACGACGAGGGCGTTCATCGGGCCGACTTCCTTTTGTTCTTGCGGCGTCGTTCCCGGGCGGACGGCCCGCTGCCGTCGGCGGGCTCGATCACCAGCAGGTTTGCGTCGTGGGTGAGGACGCCGAGCATGATCGCCGCGACGACGCGGGACATCGGTGCCTCGTACACGCGGGCCGGATCGCCCGGGCGTTCGGTCAACGGGTCGGCGATGGTCAGGCGCCGGGACTTGCCATGATGTCCGCAGAGGACGACGAAGTGCCCCGCTGGCTCGCCCCGGATGTCGTCGGAATCGTCGTTGGGGCCGTACTCGCGCGGGACGCGGTAGAGGTAGGTCGAGCTCAGGCCGGTGATGAGCGGCTTCCCGTCGCGAAGGTGCGAGCTGATGAGCGCCGAACTGACATCCTCCATCAGGATCTCGCCCCCGGCTTCGAGAAAGTTAAGGTAGCCCTCCGTCGCCGCAGCGAAGCGTTCGTCGCGCCCCTCGCCCTTGGCCTCGGCCTGTTTGGCGAGGCGGTTGCGCAGCAGGGCGGGGTCGGCGGGGCCACCTTCGTTGGAGGGGAACCAGCTCGGGTCGAACATGTGCAGGTTGAAGGTGTACAGCCTGGCGCGATACCCCCGACCCAGCGCATGAACCCCCAGCAGGACCGCCAGCGTCCCCCCGTGCTCCAGACGCGGCACGGTATCGATCACCTCAGCGAGCTCGGCCTCGTCGCCGAAGTAGCGGTAGACCGCGTGAAGGCAGGTCGGCCCGCAGGCGACATCCGTCGGCTGGGGCTGGATCTCCAGAGGGAGTCGTGTCTGTTGTACCAAAGCGGGGACGCCCCTTGGAGAATCTGCCTTCGGGCTTGCGGCAGGCGACGCCGCGGGTAATGTTACATGTCGCGTGGGGATGTCAAGCCCGGTGTGCCCGGGAACCGAAGGCGAAGGTCGATGACCACAACAGCAAGCGTTTCGTTGCCGGGCGACTCCGAACACGAAATGGGGGGCCCGGTGAGGGTCGGGGGCGTCTGCCACGCCCTGTTCGCCTTCGATGTCGGGATCGGGATCGACCTGGCCCGGGCCGAGGCCCTCGTCCGCGACGGGGTGCGGGGGAGCGTCGTGCGTTTGCGACGCCCCTCGCCCGCGTGGTTCGAGTACAAGCCCACGCCCCTGCGCGTCTCGGCCGAGGTCGCCCCGATCAAGGTCGCACAGATGGCCTGCGAGCCGGCCGTCGAGTGCACCCTGTACGACTTCGGGGCGATCGGGGTGAACTTCCGCATCCCCTTCGACACCGACATCGCCGAACTCGCCGAGCTGACCCGGGCGCTGTACGACAACCAGGAGCTGATCGACGCGGCCCGCTCGTGCGCCGAGTCGCTGGCCGGCTCGGTCAAGGAGGCGATCAGCAAGTACGAGCTGTCGGCGATGGTCGAGGACTACGCCGCGATCTCAGTGCAGCGATGGCCCGAAGGCGTAACGCCCGGGGGGCTGCTGAGCTCGCACCGGACGCTTCTCGCCAGGACCCTCCAGGCCGAAGCGGGCGAGCTGTCGGAACAGCAGATCGAGCACACGCTCGCGGCCCGCATGGGCTACGGCTCTGGCGACCTGACCGTCGTCGACTGGAACGCGGCGCTGATCTTCGACCCCGAGCCCGCCGATGTCGTCAGCCTGCTCCAGCACGCCAATGTCGAGCTCCTGGAGATGCGCCTGCTCGACGAGCAACTCGACGACATGCTCGACCGGTCGCGGGAGATGATGGAGAAGGTCCTCAAGACCAGGATCTGGCCGCTGGGCAAGGGCACGCGGGCGATCCGGGAGTTCGCGGAGCTGGCGACCGACAAGGCCCTGCTCTTCGAGGGCGTCAATAACGGGATCAAGCTGCTCGGCGAGCAGTACATGGCCCGCCTGTACCGCCTGATCTCCGACCGCATGAACCTGCCCCAGTGGGACGCGGCGGTGCTGCACAAGCTCGAGACCGCCGAGAGCGTCTACGACAAGCTCGGCACGATCGAATCGACCAAGCGGCTCGAGGTGCTGGAGATCATCATCATCCTGCTCATCGCGATCTCGATCGTGATGCCCTTCATTCCCGGGCTGTCGGGCAAGTGAGCCGGGCCTATCGAAGCTCGACCACCAGCAGCAGGGCCATGTAGACCGCAAAGCCGGCCAGCAGCAGCCCGCCCTCCAGGCGCGAGATCCGCCCCCCGCTCTTCATGATCGGCAGGAGCGCAACGCTCAGGATGAAGACCGCCGGAACATCCAACCAGAACGACCGGGCCTGCACCGTCTGCGGGCCGACTGTCGCGGCGATCCCCAGGATCCCGAACGCATTGAAAATGTTCGAGCCGAGGATGTTGCCCACCGCGATGTCGGCCTGACCACGGACCGCCGCCAGCACGCTCGTGACCAGTTCAGGCATCGAGGTGCCCGCGGCGATGATCGTCAGGCCGATCATCAGCTCGCTGACGCCCAGCACCCGGGCGAGCTCGACCGCCTGCCAGACCAAGAGGCGCGAGCCGCCGATCAGGATCACAAGCCCCGCCGCGATCAGGAGCACCAGCAGCCACGCGGGCGGACGGCTGGCGGGCGCGGGGACCGGCAGATCGTCGGCCTCGACCACGGGCACGCCCGGCCCGGTTCTGGAGGCCGCCCGGATCGCACCGGCGAGGAACGCGATCAGCACAACCACCAGCAAAGGCCCGCACCAGCGTGGGATCGCGCCCCCCCCGGCGAGGGCCAGCAGAGGCACGAGCGCCGCCGCCACCCCCAGCACCGCCTCACGCCGGACCTCCGCGTAGCGCACCAGCTGCGCCGGAGTGAGCAGGTTGGAGAAGCTCGAGCCCGAGCTGGAGCTGTTCTGCTGGTCGATCCGGTAGATGGTTCCGTCCGGCGTGCGCGCCTTCTTGGCCGTGCCGTCGAGGAGCGAGACGACCCACTCGCTGCCCTGC
>SLFH01000139.1 GCA_007124345.1 Phycisphaerales bacterium
ACCATCGGGCGCACGATCGCCGTAATCGCGAGGATCACGCCGATGTTGAAGGCGTTGGAGCCGATGACATTGCCGACAGAGAGATCCGTCGCGCCTCCGAGCGTCGCGGTGACGCTGGCGCCGAGCTCGGGCGTTGAAGTCCCGAACCCGACGACGGTCATCCCGACGAACAGGGGCGAGAGCCCCGCGCGCAGCGCCAGCCCCGAGGCCCCGCGCACCAGAAGCTCGGCCCCGAGCGTCAGGAGCACGAGGCTGACGCCGATCGCCCCGATGGCTGCCAGCACCGACATCCGACCCCCCTTGGCCCGGCCCCTTCCGGGCCGGAGCCTACTTCCGCACGCCCCCGAATCTACCGAAGCTGGTGAAGGCGATCCGCCCCGCGGGCGTTTCGGCGGCTGCCGCGGCCCGGTCAGCCCGCTCCACCGATACGAACGCCTCGGGCGCCACGCCTCTGACCATCTCCAGCGTTGGCTGGAGCTTCCGGCGCGGGATCGCCAGGAACGCGACCTCGACGGGGCCCTTCATGCCCGAGCCCTCGATCCGCGTGACCTTGTATCCCGCGCCCCGCATCACGGAGCTGACATCGATCTCCGGGCGGGAGTTGATCACCCGCAGCACGCGGTAGCCCAGGGCGATGCGGCTCTCGATCGTCATCCCGATCAGCGTGCCCACGGCGAACCCCGCCCCGTACGCCACCAGCGCAAACGGGTTGGTTAGAAAGCTGATCACGCCCCCCACCGCCAACGCCCAGATGATGACCTCGAAAAAGCCGAGCAACGCGGCCAGAAACTTCTGCCCGTTGATCACCACGATCATGCGGAATGTGCCGATCGGCACATCCAAAATGCGGGCGAAGAAGATCAGGAGCGGGATGTACCAGGCCATCTCCATCGGGCAGCCTCGCGCGGAAAAACACGGCGGCGGAAAGGGCGGAACACGCTCGCCCGGATCAAGCCGCAAGTATTGGCGCACGCCGGCCCGGTCGCCCGTCTCCGAGTCCCGCCAACAGCCGCTATCTGCTCGATTTTTCGGCGGCGGAAGGTTCGGGCCGAGGCCGGACGACCGCCGGGTCGGCGTTCAAGGCCTTGGCCAGCCCGAACGCCCCGACCAGGAGCACGATGCAGAAGGGCAGGGCCGTTGCGATCGCTCCCGCCTGGAGCGCCGCCAGCCCCCCCGCGAGCAGCAGGACCGCCGCGACCGCCCCCTCGGCGACCGCCCAGAACACGCGCAACCAGGGCGCAGGGTGGGGTTTACCCCCAGACGCGATCGTGTCGATCACCAGCGAGGCCGAGTCCGAGGAGGTCACAAAGAAGAGCGTGATGCACAGCACCGCGACCATCGCCGTGATCGCCGCCAGGGGCAGCCCGTCGAGCATCACGAAGAGCACGACCGGGACATTGCCCCAGTTCACTTGGTGGACCATCGGCGCAACCACCCCCACGGTCGCTTCGCCGGCGGCCGGACTCTCCGTCGCGACCGGCCCGGCCCCCTCGGCCGGGGCGCTCTCGTGCAGGAAATCAGCGAGGCTCCCCTGGCGGATCGGGGCGTCGCGTTCTGGCGGGGTCAGCACGCCCGTTTCCGGGTTGTAGAGCTGCTGGTGAAGGGCGGTGTTGCCGAAGACGCTCAGCCAGAGGAAGGTCGTCAGGGGCGCGATGATCATCACGCCGCAGACAAACTCCCGGATCGTCCGGCCCCTGGAGATCCTGGCGATGAACATGCCTACAAACGGCGACCACGAGATCCACCACGCCCAGTAGAAGACCGTCCAAGTGCCCAGCCACCTCTCCCGGTCGGGCGCGTCCCAGGTTGCCGTCCAGAACGAGTTGACGGGGAGCTGCTGGAAGTAGGTGCCGATGTTCTCAACGAACCCGTTAAAGACAAAGAGCGTCGGCCCGGCGATCGCCACAAACAGCAGCAGCCCGACCGCCAGCACCATGTTCACCTCGCTGAGACGGCGCACGCCGACATGCAGCCCGGTGACGACCGACACCGTTGCGATCGCGGTGATGATGCCGATGAGCATCACCTGCGTCCTTTCCCCGTTGGAAAAGCCGAAGATGTGCCCCAGCCCCGCGTTGATCTGCTGCGCCCCCAGCCCCAGCGAGGTCGCCACGCCGAAGAGCGTCGCCACGACCGCGATGATGTCGATCAGGTCGCCGATCCGACCGTGCACGCGGTCGCCCAGCAGCGGCACGAACAGCGAGCGGATGCTCAGGGGCAACCCCTTGCGGTACCCGAAGTACGCCAGCCCCATCCCGACCAGCGCGTAGCACGCCCACGGGTGCAGGCCCCAGTGGAAGAAGGTGATGCCCATCGCCGCACGCGCCGCATCGAGGTCCCGCCCGCGTCCGACCGGGGGCGTGACATAGTGCAGCACCGGCTCTGCGACGCTGAAGAACAGCAGCCCGATCCCCATCCCCGCGCTGAAGAGCATCGCCAGCCAGGTGAGCACGCCGAACTCGGGCCGGTCGGTGTCCTTGCCGAGCCGCACCTTGCCCCAGGGCCCCAGCCCCGCGAAAAGCACAAACACGAGAAAGACCGACATCGACAGGATGTACATCCAGCCGAAGTGACCGGTGATCGCCGCGTTCAACTGCCCGAAGACGGTCTCCGCCGAGCCCGGCGCCAGCACCGCGTAGAGCGAGAACGCGATAATAAGCCCCACCGAGACGGGGAAGACCACCGGATGAAACGGCGGGTTGCGCTTCAGGCCGCCCCCGCTCTTGCTCACGCCGGCTTCTCAAAGTGCATGACACCCCAGGCGAGCCAGCCCTTCTCGCCGCCCTCGATCCAATGCCCCAGCCCCTTCCGCATCCTCTCGATGTAGTCGGAGCTGACCATCGACCGAAGCTCCTCCTCTCGCTTCTCTGTCTCCTCGAGCACGCGCGAGTAGTGGCGGACGAGCTGGCGGGTCAGGTCCTCAAAGCCCCTGAACTCCAGCCCCGCGGCTTCGCACGACTTCTTGTAGAACCCCGGCGATCCGAGGCTGGAGAGGTTGATCCTCGCGAGGATCGGGTCGAGCACGCCCTTCGGGCAGTCGTCGGCCTGCATCGGGTCGGTGAAGACGAAGTGCCCGCCCGGCGCAAGCACGCGGGCGACCTCCTTCACCACGGCCCCGCGATCGCCGGCGTGCAGGATCGCGTCCTGCGACCACGCGAGGTCGAACGAGGCGTCCTCGGCGTCGATCCTTTCGAACGAGCCGTCGACGACGGTGACGTAGTCGTCGAGCCCGCGCTCGGCGTTGATCGCGCGGTGGCGTTCGTTCTCGGTCTCGCTGAGGTTCAGCGCCGTCACGCCGCAGCCGTAGCGCTGGGCGAGATAGCGCGCCGCGCCGCCGTAGCCCGCGCCCAGATCGATCACACGCGTCTTGGCGGTGATCTCGGGCGGGACGGCCGCGAGCTTTTCGACGGTTCTGCGGCTGGCATCGGCGATGGAGTCGTCGTCGGACTCGTAGAGCCCGATGTGGATATCCTCGCCGCCCCAGATGGTGGCGTAGAAGTTATCGGCGTCCTCGCTGTTGTAGTACTCGCGGGCCGCGTCGGTGGCGCTGTTGGTCGGAGCGCTCATGCTTCGGTCTTCTCCTTGGAGGGGTCGTTCTCGGGCGAGTGGTAAGCCTTCTCGGCGACATGGATGAAGAAGTCCGGCTCCTGCTCACGATGGGTCTCGTGGAAGTCGCCGAAGGTCTCGATCTCCTGGAAGCCGACCTGCTGCATGATCGAACGCGTGTAGTCCTTGCGGAGCGGGAACATGTTCAGGTGGAAGACAGACTTGTCGGGGAAGCTGTACCGGAAGCGGGCGAGCCCCTCGTCGATGTACTCCGGCTCTGCAGCGACATCCTCCCCGCAGTAGTAGTAGCGCCGCCCCGCCTTGGTCCGCCCGTCGAGCAGCGCGTCGTAGTTGCGGTGGTCGAGCACGAGAACGCCGTCGTGGCGCAGCGCCGCGTAGAACTCCGCGAGCGACTTGCGCCGGTCGTGGTCGTTGAACAGGTGCGTAAACGAGTTGCCCAGGCAGATCACCGCGTCGAAGCGCCCGTGCACATCACGGTTGAGCCACCGCCAGTCCGCCTGGACGGTGCGGAGGATGTGTCCGCGCCGGCGCCCGTTCTCGAACGCCTTGGCGAGCATCTCCGGGCTTCCGTCGGCGCTGACAACATCGAACCCCTCCTCCATCAGCCTGACGGAGTGGAACCCGGTGCCGGCGGCGACATCGAGCACGCGTTTGGCGCCCCGCTGCTTGAGCACATCGATGAAAAACCGCCCCTCGGTCTCGGCCCTGCGGTCCCAGTCGATCAGCTCGTCCCACTTGTCGACAAAGCCTTCGACATACTCCTGCTCGTAATGATCGGTCCGACGGACTTTCACCGGGTCCTTGCCGAAGCCCTGAGCGGGATTGACGAAGATCTCGGGTTCCCGGGCGGTGTCGCCCGCGGCACGGTTGACTGAAGTCACTGGCCCTCCTTCGTTGATGATCCCTCTTGAGGATCGTGCTCTTGTTGGCGATCGCTCGTATCTGAGGATCGTTGAAGCCGCCCGTCCCGTGACGCCGCGGCGGTGCTGAACGCACGCCGCGTCGACGCACAAAGGACGCCCGCAGATCGCCGGCCCCTCTTACGGGGACGCCGCCACGAGACGGGCCTCGTACTCCATCATGCGGCATCGAGGCGCACGATGCAAGCCGCCAGCCGCGCATCACGCGGAAATACCCGAAGATTTTCAGGTTTTTGTCGCATCTTGACACGCATGATCGCGAACGACTCCGAACAAACGGGCCGATAGGCTGAGCACGCCATCAATGCGGGGTGGACAGACGCGATGATCGGCGATAGGCTGCCTACTGGTCCGTCGCCGATCCGGCCCGCCGTGATCCGTCCAGCACGGCCGAGAGCGAAGCCATCTGTGCGGCCGGTCGACGCGGAATCACCGAAGCACCGCCACGCAGGAATGCCCGCACCGTACCGGCTCGTTCCGAAACAGCTCGCTCCGTATCAGGCAATTCTCAAGCCCAAGCAGGTCCATCCAGCGACAGCGCAAACTTCCAGCGTTGATCATGCAGCAGTGCATCGTCCGATACATTTCTGAGCCCCGAGGCGGTAAGCACCAAACGCCAAGAGCGCACACGATGCGGACCACGCCCACACGCACAAGCCGCCTCGTTGCCGTGACAGCGGCGTCCCTCTCCGCCGCGATCCTGACGATCGCC